>NZ_RZQY01000150.1:0-10698 GCF_003998575.1 Mesorhizobium sp. M7A.F.Ca.CA.001.10.2.1
GTTGCTGGCCGCCTTCGAGGTCGTCAACGGCCATTTCCAGCGGCTGTTCTCGCATCTGTTCGGCGGCGGCACGGCGGAATTGCAGTTGATCGAATCCGACGATCCGCTCGAGGCTGGCCTCGAAATTCTTGCCCGCCCGCCCGGCAAGAAGCCGCAGACCATGACGCTGCTGTCCGGCGGCGAGCAGGCGTTGACGGCGATGTCGCTGATCTTCGCGGTGTTCCTGACCAACCCGGCGCCGATCTGCGTGCTCGACGAAGTCGACGCGCCGCTCGACGACCACAATGTCGAACGCTTCTGCAATCTCATGGACGAGATGGCGGCCACCACCGAGACGCGTTTCGTCATCATCACCCACAATCCCATCACCATGGCGCGCATGAACCGGCTGTTCGGCGTGACCATGGCCGAGCAGGGCGTCAGCCAACTGGTGTCGGTGGACCTGCAGGCGGCCGAGGCGATGCGCGAGGCAAGCTGATCCAGATTGCGCTGCCTGCGAAGGGGCCGCTCCGGAGCAATTCAGGAAAAGTGTGCAAGCGGTTTTCGCCCGGCAAAAAATGTCAGGGCCGCGGACTGTGCCTGTGCGAATGATGCTTGGCCGAGGACCAGACGAAATAGAGCGATCCCAGTTTCAGCACAGGCACCCTGCGATCCCGCTCGCGATCACGCAGTTCGCGGTAGGTCTTCACCTTCAGTGTGCCCCCCGGCAATCTGATTCGCAAAGCCATGATGCATAGAGCTTACGTGCTTTCTCCAGTCGATGGAATGTTCATTTCAAGCTCATCGTCAGTATTCGAGCTCTTGGAGGGTCGATCGGGAATTGTACTGGGCCACCAGATGACGAAATATTTGCCAAACTGCCAGACCGGGACTTCGCCCTTGTGCTCCCGTCGCCGCAACTCATGACGTTGCTTGACCTTCAACACGCCACCCGGAAGCCTGATCTTGATCGTCATCGTCCCTCAATACTGATGGCGCGCTTCCTGGGTGCCGCGCCCGAAGCTTCATCTGTCCGGCCAAGGTAGAAAAAACCGCCCACTCTCGGATCGGACCGTTGCAATCCGATTTCGCCGAGTCAATGGAGCCGGGGGCGAACTCCTCTGGCTATCGGCCCCGTGCACAAAGGGCTTGAGAACAGGCTCAACCTCTGCGCCGCAAGATCCAGTTCACACAGATCACGGCCACGAGGCCACACGCGATGCCGACGCAATCGGCAACCCAGTCGGACACGTCCAGATCACGTCGTATCAGCGCCGTGCCCTGGAGGACCTCGATCGCCGCTCCAACAACTGCAAGGAAGACGATCAGCCTGATCTTGCGATCAGGCCAGCCGAGCCCTCCAAGGAAAGTCATGACGGCAAAGGCGCTGGCGTGATTCAGCTTGTCGTAATGGAAACCGATATCGATCCCGTACTCCTCGAGTCCGGGTATAGGCACCAGTGCAAGGACAAGAACAGCGACAAGCGTGCTGAAAAAAGCAATCCGTTCGGCGGCTGGATGAAGTCTCATTCTGCTCCAATCTGTGCCTGCCCGCCGCGAAGGTCGAAACCGGCTCGGTATTGGCGGTTCAGGCTGAAACTCAGATCGACGACGTTGTCTTTCAAAGCCGCAATTTTTGCTTGAGCCTTTTCAGCCAGGTCTGTTCCGCCTCATCCTGGTCTTGATGCGCCGGGACATAGCGCGGCCGTATCTTTTTTCCTTTGATGTAGAATGGCTTTTCGACTTCTCCAACCAGGTTGACGAAAAGCCGGGATTTGTTGGTGGGTTGGCGGACTGTGACGCCGTGGACCGATTCAATCGAATTGATGAACAATACAAGAATGTTCTTGTCGTATTTAACTGTTTCGACGCATTCCAAATGGGTGTCGTCGACATAGGCATCATTGAAGAGTGTCGCTTTGGCTTTCAGCGTGGCGTATTTGGACTTGAAACGACTAATTGTCAGGTCCCCGCCAACGGCATCATAATCTTCCGGCCTCATATAAAACAGGCCAGAAAATAGCTTGTCGCCATTGTCGATGTGGCTTGTCCGCACCGATCCGGCATTGGTTACCGGCGTGTTCCCGCTGAGCATCGCATCCATCAGTATGTCGCGCGTTGCATAGGTGTCACTAAACCTGATGCCCGCTTTCATACTCTTGAGGCGTTCATAATTGGGATAATAATCAGGGTAAAGCTTGTGAATATCGTCGTAGAACAGGTCGGCGAGTTCGTCGAAAAATGCTTGAGATACGTGGTAGGCGATAAAATCGCGCCATATTTGCGGCACAGCTTCGTTCGACCGAACGCGGTGGGCCTCATAGTCCCATCTGGTGTTGTTGCGGCGCGTATCAATTTCGAGCGCTTCCGGAGCGGGAAACGTGTCGGCCAACTCCTGGTAGAGATCGAGGGGAAGGGCGTCGCGCAGGATGATGTGTGGAAACGGCTCTGATCGAACGTCGGCCCTGGTGGCACGTTGAAGGACTGAAAGCGGCTTTGACATCGATGGTGTCTCAGATCGAGTTTGCCTGAGTTGGATTCAAAGGATCGTGTTCAACCTGTTCGGGGCTGCCGCCTTTCAACGGATCCTTGGTTGCGTTCAAAGATTGGAGCCCTGAAAAGGGCTCCGCATGGGCTTTCACCATTTCGCTCATCAGAATATCCGCGCCAGTCATCAGGGGGATCAAGGTTTCCGCAAATGTGTATGTTTTGATGCCGTAAAGCCACTTCAGGTAGAGAAGGGCAGCTGACGTGCCGGAGACGCACCCAACAATGTTCATCCGGGATACGACAAGCTCTATCGGATATATGTGCGGAAGGTTCGCCTCCATGATCCTGGTGCTGGCGTCGGCCGTCACATTGCCGATGGTATCCAGCAATTCGGGGAAGAAGGGCGTGCTTATTCTGGGATGTTCCTTCCAGACGACGTCGTATCCTCTCTCAACGATCTGCTCCGCAATGCGTCTATAGATCGCCGCCTCGTGCGCGTACGACATTATGCCGTTTCGCGACAATGCCTGGCCGAGCAGCAGGATCCGTGGGTTGGCTGACGCACGGCAATGTTCATTGCCGCCGGAAAGCGCATCCCTGCAGGCTTCATCTATTACGTCGCGCATCAGCGAAGCGCCGACCTGAAATCTTGGTACGTTCTCCAGAGCATCGTGAATGGGGATTTCGTGGAGCAAAGAATAAAACTTTGTCACCCGTCTCAGATGGTGTCTTTCTATCTTGTCGGCCGCTTTCCTCAGTCGGAACGCCGGTGAAATTGTAGAGAGTCCTGCAATCAAGGCTCCGGTGATGCGCCGTCTAAACCTGGTGCCTGGCGGCCATGACATGGTTGAAATTTCGAATGGAAGGTATGACGTCAAGCCATCCTCATACAAAACGATCTTGGCTTCTGGGTATGAGTCCAGCAGTATTTTTTCCGATGGCCGGTTAACGAAGCAGGCCCAGATTTCAACCGCGGAACTCGCGTCGATGCCAATTGTGTCTCGGATCAGACGATGGATCCGGAAAATTTGCAGTTGCCCATATTTACGCTCGGACGTCAGAAGGTCGTATGCCCATATGATCCGTTTCCAGGTCCATACTGTAGACGCAAGTTCAGCAAGACCGGTCTTGAAATGCTCGGAAACGCCGGCCGTTTCATAGAGCAGAAGGTAATCCTCATGCTCCTCATCCGCCGGGGAGCTTCCATCCATTGTTGACTGGCGAAGAGAGGCAACCAGGCTGAGCAATTGCCAGCTGCCAAAGACGCAGCATATTCGAACTGGCAATTTAAGGTCTCCAGGTAGGATGGAAATAACGCCGCATGTTCCGCGATCTCAACCGCAAAATTGCTTCATGTCCGAAGACCGTGTGTGGCTCGGGGCGTTTCGCCAGCTTCATAATACTGCCTGTCGTCGACCGGAAAATATCTTGCAGATATTGGCGTCCAACGCCCGAGACAGGCTGGAGTTCCGCGCAATAAGCAGGCGAATTCAGTTCAATTGAGCGGCAGAGACCTGTTGAGATCCGGCATAAACATCAGGCGGCGGCAGACCGCTCATGCGGCTCGATCTTGCCGCTTCGGTTCCTGTCGGTACCAAGAGCGCGAATTCTCCCGGTTTTCGGGAAGGTCGTTGCCCGGGAAAGCGGGTTTCACTTCCATCAGTCAAAAGTAAGCTCCAGCCATGAACCGGAGCTTGATGATGACAGAGGCGGAAACCAGAATGTTTAACACGCTTGATGTGCCAGCCGGTCCGGTGCAGCGGCCCGGGATTCCGGCCGACCTGCCAAGGCATGGCGCGTGTGGCCGCACCTGTGCATCATGCCCGATGCGAAGCCTGCACTGCTCCTCGAGCGCCCTTGATGCCGACGCTTCGGCGCAATTTTCCCGGTGAGCAGGCGAAGGGCGGCGCCGGAAAATGCGCCGCCTGTCGGAAGGGTTGCCCGCGATCAGGCCGCGAGCCAGGCCCGGGTGAAGTCCTGCTCATAGGCCTGATGCATCTGGTAGCCCATCAAGGCAGGTTTCATATGGCAGAACAGCTTTCGCCAGTAGGGCTGAACGATGATGCCGGAATCCTGCAGCATGACCTGCAGTTCCTTCATCACCGCACGGCGCTGCTCCGGATCGGCGATGGCGTTGGCCTTGTGGACCTTGGCATCGAAGTCGGGATCGGCGAACCCTGTCTCGTTCCATGCCGAACCGGTCTGGTAGGCAAGCGCATAGGTCTGGATGCCGAGCGGTCGGGCGTTCCAATTGGTGGTCGCGAAGGGATACTTCGTCCAGTCGTTCCAGAATGCCGATTCCGGGATGACAGTGCGTTTCACCTTGAAGCCCGCGTCGCGCATCTGCTGGGCGACGGCATCGGAGCTTTCCTTGCGGTAATCGGCTTCGACCGAGATCAGATCAAATTCGAAATCGAGCTGGCCGGCTTCCTCGAGCAATGCCCTGGCCCGGACCGGATCACGTTTGATCGGCGGCAAGTCGGCGTGTTCGGGATGCATCGGTCCGACATGATCGTTCTGCGCGACGATACCCATGCCGTCGGCGCCCAGTTGCAGCACCGCTTCGTTGTCGACCGCAAGCTGTATGGCGTTGCGCACGCGCTTGTCGTCATAGGGTTTGGCGTTGACGTTGCAGCGCGAGACCAGGGTGGCGGCAGTGACGATCTCGCTTTTCTTCAGGCCCAGCCTGTCGAGCATGGCGACGTCATAGGACTGCGTCTGCCCATTCAGGTCGATCTCACCGGATTCGAATGCGGAGACGGTGGCGGCCGAGTCGGTGCCGTAGTCGGTCCAGTCGATGCCGTCGAGGAACACCTCGCCGCCCCACCACGACCCGTCCGGCCGCTTGCGCACCGAGGCAGCAACGCCGACATCGAGTCTTTTAAGTTCGAACGGGCCCGTGCAAACGGGGTTGGCCGACAGTGGCGCCGCCTTCGGATTGAATGTGTGGTGGACGATCAATGCCGGATAGTCGGTCATCGCTGGGATGATGGTGATGTCGGGCTGAGACAGTTTCAGGACCACGGTGTGGCCGTCGCGAACCTCGATGGCACCAGTGCGCGCCACCTTGGTGTCGGGATCGATCAGCGCGGTCATGCGCCCGGCCATCGAGTTGCCGGCGGCATCCTTCTCGCACCAGCGCGTGATGTTGAAGGCAACATCCGTGGCGGTGAAATCGTCGCCGTTCGACCATTTCACCCCCGGGCGCACCTTGAGCACATATTCCGTCGCGTCCGCATTGATCTCCCAGCTCTGCAGCAGCACCGGCTCGAAGGTGAAATCCGGCTTCCAGCGCACCAGCGGTTCGAGAAACTGCATGGCGATGTTGCCCATCTGCGAAACCTTGAACTTGCGCGGGTCTTCCAGCTCCATCACCTGCATGGCAACACGCACCACGCCGCCCTTCCTGGGTTGGACGGCTTCCTCGGCTCGCGCCGGGACCGGCTGACCGATGAGCCCGTAGGCAATCGCCGTGCTGGCGCCGAAGGCGCTGGCCAGCGCCAGGAACTCGCGGCGGCCAAGCGCGCCGCTCTTTGCGCCTTTCGCAAATGTGCCGATCGCGGGATGAAGAGGTCTGGATGTCATATCGGTTCTCCCATTGTTGATTTTACGCCCAAATTCGGTGGAATGCCCTTGCCGCGTCGTTGCTGGGCGCTGTTTTCTACAGGACGCAGCCGATGGCGGCGGGGCCGCGACGGCGAGGGGAAGGCAAGATGAATCTTCTGACGGCGATGCGGGTGTTCGATCGGGTTTGCCTGCTGGGCAGCCTGTCGGCGGCGGCGCGCGATCTCAACATGTCGACGACGGCCGTCAGCCGCACCATCAAGGAACTGGAAGACGACCTTGGCGTCCGGCTCATCAATCGCACCACAAGGCGTCTCAGCCTCACCGAGGCGGGCCGCGACTATGCTCCGCGTGCGCGCAGCCTGCTCGACGACATATCCGAACTGCAGGATTCGACGCGCGGCCTGCACAAGGAGACGCGCGGCCTGATCCGGGTTTCCTGCTCCAATGTTCTGGGCCACACGCGCATAACCAAGTTGGTGCCGAAATTCCTCGAAGAAAACCCGCTCACCACGATCGAGTTCGACCTCACCGCGCGTTATGTCGTCGGCATTGTCGAGGAAGGCTACGATGTGGCCATCCGCTTCGGCGGTCAGGCGGATTCCGCCCTGATTGCCCGCCGGCTTGGTGACGTCCGCAATTATGTCTGCGCTACGCCCGATTATTGGGATGCAAACGGCCGTCCGGTCCACCCGGATGAGCTGGCAAGCCATTCCTGCGTGCTGAGCAATTTCGCCAAGCGCCTTGGCACGTGGCCATTCATCGGACCCGACGGCCCTTTCGATGCGGCTATCGGGGGGCGGATCTCGACCAACAGCGTCGAGGCCGCCTACCAGATGACCACCGCCGGTTTCGGCATCGGCAACCTGCCCAGCCTGCTGGTCGACGCTGCGATCAGGGACGGCCGGCTGGAAGTGCAGCTGGATGAGTTTCGCCCCGGCTCCAGCCCGATCTACGCGCTCTATCCGCACCGCACCTATATTGCGGCCAAGGTGCGCGCGTTCGTCGATTTCCTGATCCGCGAACTGTCGGCCGACTTCACCGCCTGAAATGCTGCCCGATTGTCCATGGCCAACGCCGTCAGGGGCCTGGCGCGAACGCCAGGCCCCCTCTGCCCCCGTCGCCCGACGCGGCAGCGTCATTTCCACCAGGCGGTGGTGTCGTACATCGGTCCCGGCTCCTCGAAGAGCTTTTCGTATTTGCACAGTGCCGGCGTCTTGCCGAGCGGCACCGAAACGCCGTCCCTGAACGCCCATTCGCCACGTTGCGTCGTATCGGCCCGCACATAGCTGGACAGCGCAAAGGCCCGGTCGTGCTGCGATTTGTTGGGCGAGGAGCCGTGCACGGTAAGCAGCCCCCATAAAGCAAGGTCGCCCGGCTCTAGCACCAGCGGAACGATGGTCGCCGGGTCGATGCCGACTTTGCGCAACTCTTCTTCGGCGGTCAGGCCCTTCATCAGCTCGCCGGTTCCCTCGTCCGACAGGCCGAGATAGCCGAGCTTGTGGCTGCCGGGCACGACCTGAAGGCAGCCATTGTCCAGCGTCGCCCGATCGACCGCGAGGCCTGTTGTCACGGTGGCGTCGGCGACATTGTCGAAGGCCGCCTGGTTACGGAAGCGCAAATCCTGGTGGAAGCGATAACCCGTGACATTGGCGCCGGGCGGCTTCCAGTGCAGCTGTTGGGCGATCTGCCTTATGTCACGGCCGATCAGGCTCTCGAGCAGCTTCAGATAGTCGGGATTGCGGCGGAATTCTTCGAAATAGGAATTGATCCAGGAAAACCAGTAAGCCTGCAGCACATAGCGTTGGCCAAAGTCCGATTCAGGCAGGATCTGGAAATTCAGGTTGCCGTGCCGGAAGGTGGCGTGATGCTTGAGGCCTTCGGCATAGACCGCATCGGTTTCCTTCTTCAGCCGGATCATCTCGTCGCCGTCGACGAATTGTCGAACGACCGCGTATCCTTCCTCGCGGTACTGCTCCACCGCCTCGCGTGCCTGCCTGTCCGTCAGCATGTCCGTGACAACCCCTGTCTGTGATCCGTGTCGATCGTAACGAAGGGGTTGCCGGCGATAAGCCATCGATTTTGGCATCGACTTTCCCGATTATCGGGAAATTGAGCGGGGCGTCAAAGGTGGATTGGTCGCAATCGGCTGGTCAGATACGTGCTGCGCCGGCAGGCCCTAAAAATAGGTCCGCGGCGCGACAAGGTTCTTCTGCTGGCGAACATAAAAACAATAGAAGCCGAACGCTGCGGCAAACCACATGAAGGCCTCGCCCATGGCCAGCCGGTTGTTGGAATTGGTGAGGATGGTTAGGGCGAAGAAGACCAGTGTGGAGATGTAGCAGGACCATGCGGCCGGAGCGACGAGCTTGGCTCGCATGGCCAGCAGAACCTGCCTGGCCGACCAGGTGTAGAGAAAGGCAAAGAACGCCAGTCCGACCACCCCATAACGCACGGCAATCTCCAGATAACCATTGTGGAAGACATTGAAGATCATGGGATGATAGGTTCTGCTCTGCCATTCGGTCAGCCAGCTGGAACTGGCTCCGAAGATCGGGTGGCGCTTCCAGATATTGATCGCATCCGCCCACAGCATCAGCCTTTCCTTGGCTGCAAGCGGAACCGCGTCGCTCGCGATGGCGCGGTCGAAGGCGGGGAGGACCCCATGCCTGAACACATCCGGAACCAAGGTTTTGACGAATGCCATGGTATCGTCGGCGGTGGACGAGAAGATGTTGTGTGCCGCGACAATGCCGGCCGCCACGATCACCAGCACGCCACCCGAAACCAACAGTTCGCGGCGATGGCCTCTCGCCAGGGTCATGACCGCCAACAAGAGCAGAGCGAGCGCAAGCGCAAGCCACACTCCCTTTGAGCGCATCTCGATGATATTGACGAGGGCAAGCAGCAGGACGGCTGTCGACAGGGCCCAATGCAGGTTCTTGGTTGCTTTTCCGAGGTCCGTTCTCTGCGCCGAGTAGGCCATGAATTGCAGCGTGCAGAGGAAGATGAAACCGGCCGCCACCGACGCGTGGATGGGATTGTTGAAAAGCCACGGGGCAGGTTGGACGCCTTGAAACATGTCCGAATAGAAGGTGTCCGCCGCTAGGAAGACGAGACTGAGGATCATGAACCAGAGCACGAGCCGTGCGGGTTGCCTGACAAACAGCAGAAACGCGAAGCCGGTCGTCGCGTAGAACAGCGGAAACATGTAAATGCCTTCGGCGCCACCCAACTGGTGGGTGCCGAAATAGACGATCGCCAGTCGGATGAAGACGTAGAGCGACCAGCCCAGACACAGGAAGCCGACCCAACCGATCAGCGGTTTGCTGTAGGTCCACAAGTCCACTCTGAACCAGCGGATGACCGCGACCAGGGCCAGCGCCAGGCCCGCATAGCGGTAGGTGTCGGCCTCGCGCCACACCGCGGAGACCAAAGCGAGAATGGCGAGTGCCGCAAGCAACAGAAGCAAGGTGTGGCGCGGCGCGTTGTCCTTGGCATCATCCAGGGCATCTCGCGGCAGAGGGGGCGGCAGCAGGACGTGATGCAGGCGGCGCAGTTCGTCGCTGGCCCGTAACACCCCGGCACGTAGCCGGCTCGGCCCGCCCAGCCTTGCGGATTTGTAGCTTCCCGAGGGACCGGCTATGCCCGAGATCCCACTGCTGGCGGCGAAGCCAAGCACGTTTTGGCGGACCGAATAGACTTTCAGGCCAGTATCCCAAAAGCGCTCGAGCGCGACGTCCCATGGCATTTTCATTACGGCGAGCGCCGACAACAGACCCTGCGCGCCCTCTCGCGTCACCAGATAGGCGGCGGCCGAGCCTTGCGGGCCATGCAGCGCACGACCGATCTCATCGCCTTCCGCCGTCTCGACCGCGCGCATGAAGAAGCTCATGCGATGGTTGGTCAGCTTGATGACATCGAAATCCGGCACCGCCGCGATGATGGCCTCGATGCGCCGCATGGTGCTTTCGCTGAAGAGGACGTCGTCCTCGACAATCAGGCCATGGGCGCTGCCACCGGCCAGGAACGTTTCCAGCGCCCGGATATGGCTGCGGTAACAGGCATATTCGCCCGAAAGGATGTCGCGCCCGCTCAGCTTGCGCGCGGCTGGAAGATCGATCTCCGTCCAGTCTTTTTCAGCAAGCGCCCGACCGTCGACGGCGGCAATGCGCTGCAAGGTCAGTCCCGCCGCTTCGGCGCTGGCGAGCAATTCGCTCCAGCGCTGGGTCTCGCGATCGAGGTTGATGGCGAAGATAGGGAGGTTCATTGAAGTTCCATGTTGAGCCGCCACCCACCTGGTCGACCTATGTATGGAAAGAAGGAGATGTTCAAGGCGACACTTTACAGATCATGTGCAAGACCCGAATTTGCCGCGATGCCTCTTGCTCATCTGCGCTTACGACACCGTCGAATCATGAGCTGATCGGCTTCATGGAAGATCGCAAAGGTACTCTCGGGTCCCATGTGCCCAAAAGGGAATAGAACGGCATGGCCGGGCAGCTTCTTTAGACCTCGGATAGGTTTTGTCGGTATTTATCGGAAAAAAGGAGCCGAAGTCATGACTGACATCTGGCACTCACTCCTCGCCAACCTTGCCCTGGTCTCCATCCTCGTGGTCGCCTGGGACCTTGTGGCGGATTTCACCGGGCGTCTCTCGCGGCG
>NZ_RZQY01000151.1:0-10652 GCF_003998575.1 Mesorhizobium sp. M7A.F.Ca.CA.001.10.2.1
GTCGCGAGATCAATGTCGCTTATACCGACAGATTCCGGTTTTTCGATCCGCTCGAAGCCTTCGGTGAGTATCCCGAAAGAGGCGCCCAGGACATCGATCGAGTTCTCGCTCGTCGTTACGGAGTCTTGCGGGGGGAACCACGGGATCTCCAGTCGGAGGAGGAGCTCTTGCCGGGGAGGGGGAGCGACAAGGCCTGGGCTTCCGACGTGGACCGCGTTGATGTCCTGGGCTGGTGCGATATTTACCTGGAAGGAGCAGTAGCGTCTTTTGAGAACGCGGCAGCAATTTCCATATCGCCGGGCGGAAGGATATCTGGCCAGCGGCCGAGGTTCCTCAGTTCCTCGCCGTGCAAGGCGAAGTGAGCCACGGGGGGACGTCAAAGCTGGAATGCGTCGCCACCGGGAATCCTGTGCGCGCAGGTGACTCTGCATCCTCCACCTCCTGAAGAGAGCAATTGCGTTCAGGACGGAATACGATCGCAGATATTGGCACCCGAAGGCGGGCGGCAGCGCCGGCGCCATGTTCCGCGCGCCCTTTGCAGAAGCCGCGAGGTTCCTATGCGTCCTAGCTTTTCCGGTTCCGGGCCTGCGCTAGGCGGTTGCGACCTGAGCCGGTGCGGGCCTATTCGCTGTGGATGCAACGGCCACGGCCTTGTCGGCGCCAGTAGATGATGACCGCGGCATCGACTGCAACCATCACCAATGTGCCGATGCCTGTGCGAAAGCGGAGTGGTGTGGTGCTTGGAAGACATGACCACATTCACGCCAGTCTTGACGCTTGTGTGGCGTCTCTCGCGACGAAGACAAGTAAAAAGACGATTGCAGCAGGAATAACAACGCCGCCCAACCCTATCATTTGAAAGACGATGGCGCCCACGGCCACACCGATGAAGAAACCCGCAATGATCATGAAAGTCGGCAGCAGATTCAGTGAAAGGGAGCGGTTCAAAATGCTATCCGCCAGGTCTATGGACAATTGGGTTGTGTTAGTTGTCATTACGTTGGTCGACCCGTAGCCGGTCAGCAACAACCGTGCCGTGGCGCTCTGCACACCCATGGCCGCGAGCCCGAACAGAGCAACCTCCGCATTCAGTCCATCCGATGCCCGGAACAGCCAAGTCGCTGCAAGTACAGTTAGTAGCACCGCCTCGACACCTAGCATGACCGTTAGGGCTAAACGATCAGTGCGGGCGACCAAGCGTACGACAAAAGTTGCGAGCATGCCGGAAACGAGGAACACTGGTATCGCGAGTACTTTTAGCCCGTACTTGTCATTGGGGTTCAAGAGTTCAGAGCCTGCAACAACAAAGCTCCCCGTCGCCTGCGCAACAAAAAATCCCTGGAAAGCTAGGAAACTGCAGGCATCCACAAAACCTGCCACGAACGCCAGGGTGGCCGGTAAGATCGGCTTCGGGATCAAGGTTGGTTTGGTCGGTTCACGAACGATGGAGCTATGCATCTGAGAGCGGCCCTTCGGTGGTTCTACCATCGCGGTATCAAGGACAGCCTACACACGGGGCGGCAAGATAAGAATCCTCCCCATGTATATTGTTTAGACCAATGATTATTATCTCTGGTATGCGCAAGTACGATGGCGTTGATTGATGGTACAGATGGTTTCGAAGGGATAATGTCAGCTGCATGATACGAACATTGTGCGCAAATCCCTAAAAGGCGAGGCTAAATACGCGTGCTTGTGGCTGTTATGTTGCGCCTCGGCCTAAGCCTGGGTCTTTGTATTTGAAGAGCCAGCGAAAGGTGCGCATCAGGGGTTGTCAGACCGCTCGGTGGCGTCGCCGCCCCCGAGGGCTTGGGGCTTGCTACCCGAAGTCCTGTAGCAGTTCGATGCTGGCGGTGGCGAGACATACCGAAGCTAAATGAACAACGAGAGTCTTGATGGCTCACATAGAATCGGCCTTGCGGTCGCGGTAGTGCGCGAAGCTCAGCTAACGAGTTCATTCCGGGAGGGCGTGTGTTCCAGCAGTCGAAGCCCCTTCATTCACTTTCGGGGAGGGCCTGCGTGACGTAGCGGTTGCCACTGTGATGGCGGGTCTTACCCCGGAACACCCAATAGGCATGGGCTTGATAGGCCAGGACGATCGGGATGACGATCATGAGCCCGGTACCGGCGAAAGCTAGCGTCTGAGGATCGGCGGCGCCGTTCCAGATGGTGATTTGTCGCGGCACGACATAGGGCCACAAGCTGACGACGAGGCCGCCGAAACCGAGCAGGAAGATGACCAGCGCCAGCAGGAAGACCTCGGCTTCGCGGCCGATCCAGATGCGGCGCCAGATGGTCAGCAGCGCGGCGACCGTGAGCGACGGCACGGGTGCGAGGAAAGCGATGTTCGGCCAGGCGAACCAACGCGCGGCGACCTCCGGAACACTCCAAGCGCTCCACCCACTGACCGCGAGCATCATGCCGGAGGTGAGGATCAACGCAGAATGGGCGATCTCGCGGGCGAACACCTGCGTCGGCCCATCCGTCTTCCAGATCAGCCATCCGGCGCCGAGCAGCGCGTAACCGCCGACCAGCCCGGCTCCGCAGGCAAGGCCGAGCAGGCTGACGAAATCGAACGTGCCGCCGGCGAATATGCCGTTCTCAATCGTCACCCCGTTGATCAGGCTGCCGAGGATAAGCCCCTGACAGAGCGTTGCGAGCAGCGATCCACCGGCGAAGGCGATGTCCCAGATCCAGCGGAATTCGCCTGCTTGCAGACGGAATTCGAAGGCGATGCCCCGGAAGATCAAGGCGAACAACATGAACATTACCGGCAAATAGAAGGCGGGCAGCAGAACGTAGTAGCCGGCGGGAAAGGCGGTAAGCAGCAGCGTGCCGCCCATGACCAACCAAGTCTCGTTGGAGTCCCACACGGGTTCGATGCTGGCCATCATCAGGTCGCGATCCTCGTTGCGCGGCGCAAGCAGGAACAGCATGCCGACGCCGAGATCAAAGCCGTCGGCCAGCACGTAGATGGTGACGCAGAACGCCGCGAGTGCTGCGAACAGCACAGGAAGATCGGCTGCGAAGAATGCGGACATGGCTTACTCTCCTGATGCGAGGCGGGTTTTGTCGGCGAGCGCGACAGCCGGAGCCGACCCGACGATCGCCGGGCTGCCCCGGTCGAGGCCCGGACGGACAAGGCGCGGATCGCTAGCGCTGGTATCGCGCGGCCCGCGGATGGCGATGCGTCCGGCGAACCAGAGGAAAGCCAGCAGAAGAACCATGTAGACAACGACGAAGATGGCAAGCGTCGTTGCCACCGCGCCGGCCGCGACCGGCGCAACCGCGTCGATGGTGCGCAACTGGCCATAGATGACCCAAGGCTGGCGGCCTGCCTCGGTGGTCGTCCAGCCGGCGAGCACCGCGATGAAGCCGAGCGGCGTCGTCGCCATGGTGATCAGTTGGAACCAGCGTGTGTCGTAGAGGCGATGGCTCCAGCGCAGCGCCACGCCGGTGACGGCGGTGGCGAGAAGGATCAGCCCGATGCCGACCATGATGCGGAAGGCGAAGAAGACGATCGGCACATAGGGCTGGTCCTCGCGCGGCACCGCCTTCAGGCCCTCGACCTCGCCGTCCCAGGAATGGGTGAGATAGAGGCTGGCAAGATGCGGGATGTCGATCGCGTAGAGATTGCGCTGCTCCTCCATGCTGGGCCAGGCAATCACGGTCATCGCGGGTCCCTTGGTGGTGTCCCACAGCCCTTCCATCGCGGCGAGTTTTATCGGCTGATAGGCAAGCGTGTTGCGTCCGTGCAGGTCGCCCAGCAGGATCTGCGTCGGGGTGAGCACCAGCGCCATCCACATGGCCAGCGAGAAAGCGAGGCGGCTGGCCTCCACATGCTGCCTGCGCCAAAGATGGAAGGCAGAGACGCCGGCCACGACGAAGGAGCCGGTAATGAAACTGGCGCAGACCATGTGGGCGAGCCGGTAGGGGAAGGAAGGATTGAAGATGACCTGCCACCAGTCGACGACATGAAAAATGCCGTTGGCGTCGGCCACCGCGCCCTGCGGCGTCTGCATCCAACTGTTGGCGGCGAGGATCCAGGTGGCCGACGTCAGCGTGCCGCCCGCCACCATGCAGCAGGCGAAGAAATGCAGTCCCCTGCTGACCCGGTTCTGGCCGAACAGCACGATGCCGATGAAGCCGGCCTCGAGGAAGAAGGCGGTCAGCGCCTCGTACATGAAGAGCGGGCCGAGGACGTTGGAGACCGAGCGCGAGAAGCCCGCCCAGTTGGTGCCGATCTCGTAGCTCAGCACGAGGCCAGTGATGACGCCCATGCCGAAGGCCAGCGCGAAGATGGAAATCCAGAAGCGCATGAGATCGCGATAGACCTCGCGTCCGGTGCGCCACCAAAGGCCGCTCAGTAGCGCGACGAAGCAGGCGAGCCCGATCGTGACCGTCGGCCACAGGATGTGGAAGCCCATTGTGAAGGCGAACTGGAGTCGGGCAAGGATGACGGCATCCATGGTCAAGCCACCTCAACCTGGACCTGCGCCCGCACGATGCGGATCGGAATGCCCTTGTAGGAGGGTGTGAAACTCATTGGATCGTGGGCGTGAAGCGGCACCAGCGGATTGGTCTCTGGGTAATAGGCCGCGCAGCCGCCGGCCGGGAATGCATGGGCGACCAGCTTGAAATTGCGAACCACTCGCTCCACGCCGTCGTCTGAAACGGTGACTAGGTCGACGCGGTCGCCCGGCTTGAAGCCGCGCTTCTCGATTTCCTCGACGCTTATGAACAGCACGTCGCGTTGGCCGAACACGCCGCGATAGCGGTCTGAGAGTGAATAGAGCGTGGTATTGTACTGGTCATGGCTGCGCACGCTGGTGAGCCACAAAACGTCCGCATCGGATGCGTTATCCTCGCCGAGCCCATCGAACGGCATGAAGTTCGCCTTGCCGGTAGCCGTATTCCAAATACGCTCGCGCGCCGTCGAGGGGAGGTGGAAGCCGCCGGGTACGCGGATGCGAGCGTTGTAGCCCTCGAAAATCGGAAAGACGTCTTCGATGGCGTCGCGTATCAGGTCGTAGTCGGCGACGAAGATCTCCCAGTCCACAACTGAGCGCATCCCGAGGGTGGCGCGGGCCATGCCTGCAACGATCGCGGGCTCGCTCTTCAGGTGCTCGGAGGCAGGTTCGTTCATGCCGGTCGACGCGTGCACCATCGACATAGAGTCCTCGACGGTGATGGATTGCGGGCCTGCCGCCTGCAGGTCAACCTCCGTGCGGCCTAGGCAGGGCAGGATGAGCGCGTCGCGGCCATGGATGATGTGGCTGCGGTTAAGCTTGGTCGAGACGTGAACAGTGAGATCGAGACGGCGAAACGCCTCCTGCGTGACCTGCCAGTCTGGGATGGCAGCGACGATGTTGCCACCCATGCCGATGAAGACGCGCGCTTTTCCCTCGACCATGGCCTCCAGCGCGGTGACGACATTGTGTCCATGCTCAGCAGAGGGCTCGAAGCCAAAACGCTGTCCCAGCCGGCCGAGGAATTCAGGGGTCGGAATTTCGGTTATGCCGACGGTACGGTCGCCTTGGACGTTGGAATGGCCGCGCACCGGGCACAAGCCGGCGCCTTCCTTTCCGATATTTCCCTTGAGCAGGCAAAGATTGGCAAGCTGCTGGACGCTTTTCGCGCCGTGCCGGTGCTGGGTGATGCCCATGCCATAGACGACGATCGCCCTCTTCGCCTTCATATAGACATGGGCGGCTTCCTCGATCGCCGAGCGCGTGAGGCCCGATCGCCGCTCGATGTCTTCCCAGCATGTGGCCTTGAGGTCGGCGACGAGCGCCTCGATGCCGACGGTGTGGCCGCGGATAAAATCCCAGTCAAGGGCCTCGATCTGGTGTTCGGCGCGCAGCCGCTCATCCTCCTCGACTAGCACCTTCATCAAGCCCTTGAGCACTGCGATGTCGCCGCCGACCTTGACTTGGTGCAGGCGCGAGCTGATCGGGGTGGACGTCAGCGTCGTCATCTCGATCGGGCTCTGCGGCGCCTGAAAGCGCTCCAGCGCCCGCTCGCGGAACGGATTGAACGAAATAATGGTTGCGCCGCGTCGCGAGGCACTGCGCAGGCTGGTCATCATGCGCGGGCTGTTGGTGCCGGGGTTCTGGCCGAAGATGAAGATGCAGTCAGTCTTGTCGAAATCGTCCAGCAGCACCGTGCCCTTGCCGACGCCGAGCGACTGCGGCAAGCCGACGCTGGTAGCCTCGTGGCACATGTTGGAACAGTCGGGGAAGTTGTTGGTGCCGTATTCGCGCACAAAGAGCTGGTAGAGGAAGGCGGCCTCGTTGGAGGTGCGACCGGAGGTGTAGAACTCCGCCATATTCGGATTGGGAAGGGCGCCCAGATGCCGACCGATCATGGCGAAGGCGTCGTCCCAGTTCACCGACAAGTAGCGATCGCTGGCTTGGTCGTAGGCCATCGGATGAGTAAGCCGCCCGACCATTTCGAGTTCGTAGTCGCTCCATGTCGAAAGCTCGGTGACGGTGTGAGCTGCGAAGAACTCCGGCGTGCAGCGCTTCGCCGTCACCTCCCAGGCGACTGCCTTGCCGCCGTTCTCGCAGAATTCGAAGGGCGAGGTGTGTTTGGGATCTGGCCAAGCGCAGCCCGGGCAATCGAAGCCAAGCGGCTGGTTCATGCGCAGCAGCGTTGTCGCGCCCTTGATCGCAATATCCTGCTCGACCAGGTGCTCGCCGAGCGCCTTCAGCGCACCCCAGCCGCCGGCGGCCTCGTCATAACGCTCAATACGCTTCTTGCCACTCATTTCTATGCCCCTGTGTGGATTCAGCTACCGGCCGACCCCCTGTCAGCGAAGCCCCGCCAGTCGTCGAACCGCCCGCGACATCTTCCGATCCGCGCGAGCGGCACGCCGAAGCGGCTCTGCTGGCCTATCAGTGGGTAGCGCGAAAACGGTCGCCAACCCTCGACCACGCGTCAGATCAGAAGCCGAAACCGCTGAGACCAGGATGGTCGTCGGGGCGACGACCCAAAGGCCAATGCAACTTGCGTTCGGACTCCGCGATTGGATGTTCGTTAATGCTGGCGATCCGGCGGCGCATCAGCCCTTCCGTATCGAACTCCCAATTTTCGTTGCCGTAGGCCCTGAACCATTGGCCGCTGTCATCATGGTATTCATAGGCGAAGCGGACAGCGATCCGGTTTCCCGCAAACGTCCAAAGTTCCTTTACCAGCCGGTAATCGAGTTCTTTGTTCCATTTGCGGGTGAGAAAAGCCTCGATGGCTTCCCGGCCTGTCACGAACTCGGCGCGATTACGCCAGGCACTGTCAACCGTATAGGCGAGCGCGACACGGCCGGGGTCACGCGTGTTCCAGCCGTCTTCGGCTGAGCGCACTTTTTCTATGGCGGTTTGTTCCGTGAAGGGTGGAAGCGGTGGGCGGGACATGGCATTTTCCTGTGAGAGAGCAACGGGAAGTCGCAAGCGGCGACCGCTTGCCGCAGATCGGGGCGACGCCATTCCGCGCCGACGGTCCATGGCCTTGGGGGTCAGTCCGCCATCCGCCCGGCTTCGAAAAGGAACCAGGTACGGCGCTCGGCCTCATCAATCCAAACCTCGATCAAGCTGGTCGTCGCGACGTCGTCGTGCTCCTCGCATACTGCGTGCACGGCGCGCAGGAGACTTATGAAGGTGCGGTTGTCTTGGGCAAGCTCGGCCAGCATGTCGTGTGGCGTCACATAGGCCGCGTCATTGTCGGAGATTCGCTGCTCCTTCGCGATCTGTCCGATAGAGCGGAGCGTGGTGCCGCCGATCTTGCGACAGCGCTCAGCGATGTCATCGGTGATAGCGAAGATTTGCTCGCCTTGTTCGTCGAGTAACACATGGTAATCACGGAAGTGCGGCCCTGACATGTGCCAGTGGAAATTCTTCGTCTTGAGGTAAAGCGCGAAGGTATCGGCTAGCAACCCGGTGAGAGCGGCAGAGATATCTGTCACGGCATTCTCGCCGAGATCGGAAGGGGTACGGAGCGGTGCGGCGCGAAGGCGGAGGGCGTTGGTGGTCATGGGGATGATCCTTGGTCAGCGAGCTCAATGCGTGCTCAATTGCGCCAACCTAGGCCCCGAAAAGCCGTCTGGTCTTCTGCAAATGCCGGGTTTTCTTTCTGAATGCCCGGAAAGGACGGGCTCTTCATCGGCCAGCGAGGGGCGTCGCGGCGGTCAGCGCCCGGACGCCGCCAGCCCTGCAGTTTCATTTCGCTGGGCCACGAGACAAGGTTGTGTGCTGTGAGTTCTGCAAATTCGCTGAGAAAGGGCGGTCATGGCAGGCTGGTGATATTCAACGTCACCGAGTTCCGCCACATTCTGCTTTCGAGCCCTGATGGGCTGCGCGATGTGATCCGCGCGGTGATGCAGGAAGTCCTGGAGGGCGAGATGGATGAGGTGCTTGGAGCCGAGAAATGCTAGCGCACGCCGGAGCGGCTCGCCTATCGTTCGGGCCATTACGGTCGCACGCTCGTCACGCGCGCCGGCAAGCTCGGACTCAGGGTGCCGCAGAACCGGCAGGGCCGCTTCTCGGCGGAGTTGTTCGAGCGCTACTAGCTTTCCGAGCGGGCGCAAGCCGCTGGACGAGAGCCTCCCCGCCTTTGCCAATCGCCCGCTCCAGGAGCCGTTCCCTTACCTCATTGTCGATGCTCGCTACGAGAAGGTCTGCGAAGTCGGCATCGTCATGGGCCAGGCGGTGCTGATTTCCGTCGGGATTGACTGGGACGGAAGGCGCCAGAGCCATCGAGATGGCCAATCGCGACAACCGCTCGACCTGGCGGGATTTCTCGTCGGCTTGAAAGCGTGAGGCCTCAGGGACGTCGAACTGGTCGTGTCCGACGATCGACCTGAACAAGCAGCCGAAATGCACGGTCGTGTGTTCCGAAGTGCTCTGGTGGAGATGCCATAGCCGAAACATCGCCGACTATTTGATCGTCCATTGGATGGCGGTCTCTCTGCTTGGGCCCGGATAACGTCACGCCTGCGGTTCTCGCGATCTGCGCGGAGAAGGTCGCCGCGGGCTTGCCTTATCGAGAGCGTGTGGCCGGTTCATGAAGGGTAATGGCGCCGCTTAGAATGGCAGCGACCCGAACGCGCAGATAGGGCGCCAACTCATTCTCGAACCATGAGTTGCGCCGCAGCCAGCCTGCACATCTCCAGGAGGGGTGCGGCAGCGGGATCACCGCAGGCCCATAGGTGCGCCATGCCGCGACGGTCTCGGTCATCGAACGCCTCGGCGTGTCTCCCAACGCCCACCGCTGAGCATAAGCGCCGACCAGCACCGTAAGTTCCACCTTCGGCAGACATGCCAGGAGCGACTGCCGCCAGAGCGCGGCGCACCTGGGCGGTGGCGGATAGTCGCCGCCTTTGGGATTGGTCCCCGGAAAGCAGAACGCCATGGGGGCCACGCCGATACGCGGGTCCGCATAGAAGGCGCGCCGATCCACTCCAAGCCACTCGCGCAGCCGGTCGCCCGACGGGTCATCGAACGGAAGTCCGCTTTCATGCACGCGTCGCCCCGGCGCCTGTCCACAGATCAACAGCCGGGTGCCGGGGGCCACCTGCACCACCGGGCGCGGTTCATGGCCGAACTCCTCGACGCACACGCGGCATGCCCGAATGCTCGAAAGCAACGCGTCAAGTTGCGACTGTTCCAACTGGCCGCGCGTTCCGTCGTCGCGCGAATGTGCCACGAAGCTATGACTTGCAGAAACGTCTACCACGTCGTTCCGATCCCTATTGTTGCCTCGCCCTGTCGTCAGTTCAATTACTGACCAGAGGACGTAGGAGTTCGGATAACATTCGACCAGCCGCCGCCGGAGTTGCGCGACGCTTCACCGCGGGAACGTGCAGAGCTTCTGGACAATTGTTTCCTTCGATTCCATAGCATGCTGAAACCGTCCAACCGACATGCCGTGGCAGGTGATTGCCTTGGTAAGAATTTGCCCGCTTGCTGTGGTGCGTCGACAACCTTGGTCCTCGTCGCGCTCGTTCACAATGGGAAGCGCAGGTCGTCCCGAGTTGCTAAGGAAAACCTGACGCTTGGCAGTTGTGGTCCAAATGATGCTGGCAGCTCCGGCTGCACGCCTTTAACTGTTGGCTGCTCCAAAACTTCAAAGAGACGCGAAGCCAGTCAGTGCGGACCTACGGATTGCCGAACAATAACACGGCAAACTCTGGCACAACGAAAGGAAGCCGATCACTGCGTACTGGCAATCCAGCTATTTGATTGAATGGAGTTCTAGAACCGCCTGATCCACGGCCCCCTCGTCGCCACCCCAGCCCAATCGGGTTCCATGCTCATCGAGTGTTTGGCGGGTGGCCGTCAGTGCAGTTTGCAACATGGCGAGTTCAGCTAGAACTGCAGATGACAGAGGCCCGCCATCTGCCGCGATGGTTTCGACAGCATTCGTCCTCGCAGCCTCGAGCGCTGCGGAAAGTGCGCGAACTGGATGGACGCTGGACATGGGCTTCTCCTCGTCAATAACTTGGTACCGACCCGTTCGTGGATCGGCAGATTGCGTGCCTTACGTGCCGCAACGATGCCACACGCGGGAGGCAGGTTCTTTTCCAAAGGCATGCTGCGTTTCGTCTTTGACCGTTGCAGGGATCAGGCACGCTCTCAACCGGTGTTCGTCAATTTCTGCCT
>NZ_RZQY01000152.1:0-10580 GCF_003998575.1 Mesorhizobium sp. M7A.F.Ca.CA.001.10.2.1
CTCGAAGATATCGGCGAAACCGCCGGCGCCAAAACCTTGCGCTCCGCCATTCATGCCGCCCTGTTCGAAGGCGGCGTGGCCAAAGCGGTCGTAGGCCGCGCGCTTCTGCGGGTCTTTCAGCGTCTCGTAGGCTTCGTTGATTTCCTTGAACTTGTGCTCGCAGGAATGATCGCCGGGGTTGCGGTCGGGATGGAACTGCATGGCGAGCTTGCGGAAAGCGCTCTTGAGCTCCTTCTCGTCGGCGCCTTTTTGGACGCCCAGCGTCTCGTAGAAATCAGCTTTCATTTTTTCCCGCTGTCCGGATGCTCAACGTCTTGAAGCATTGTTGCGTCTCTTTGCCGGCACTGACGCTTCGATTTAGGTGCGATGGAAGGGGGATGCCAGTGTCGACGCGGCTTTGCCTGCATTTTTTCAGCAAGGCCCGCTGTTTTTCTGCAAGGGGTTGCAAAAAAGCCCGGCCTTCGCCGGGCTTTTCGCTTTACCTTGCCGTCAAACGGTTCAGGCCGACTTCTTCTTGTCGTCATCCTCGTCGATTTCCTCGAAATCGGCGTCGACAACGTCACTGTCCTTGGCGGCGTCCGCCTTGGCGTCGGCTTCCGCCGCTTCCTTCTGCGAAGCCTCGTACATGGCCTGGCCAAGCTTCATCGAAGCCTCGGCAAGCGCCTGGCTCTTGGCTTCGATGTCGGCCGGGTCGTCGCCTTCGGTCGCGGTCTTCAGCGCCGCGATCGCGTCGGAGATCGCCGTGCGCTCGCCTTCCGAAACCTTGTCGCCATATTCCTTCAGTGACTTCTCCGAGGAATGCAGCAGCGCTTCGGCCTGGTTGCGGGCCTCGACCAGCGCCCGCCGCTTCTTGTCGGTCTCGGCGTTGGCCTCGGCGTCCTTGACCATCTTCTCGATGTCGGCGTCCGAAAGACCGCCCGATGCCTGGATGCGGATCTGGTGTTCCTTGCCGGTGCCCTTGTCCTTGGCCGAAACGTTGACGATGCCGTTGGCGTCGATGTCGAAGGTGACCTCGATCTGCGGCACGCCGCGCGGCGCCGGCGGGATGCCGACCAGGTCGAACTGGCCGAGCGCCTTGTTGTCGGCGGCCATTTCGCGCTCACCCTGGAAGACCCGGATGGTCACGGCCGACTGTGAGTCCTCGGCCGTCGAGAACACCTGGCTCTTCTTGGTCGGGATCGTCGTGTTGCGTTCGATCAGGCGGGTGAACACGCCACCCAGCGTCTCGATGCCGAGCGACAGCGGCGTCACGTCGAGCAACAGCACGTCCTTGACGTCGCCCTGCAGCACGCCGGCCTGGATGGCGGCGCCGAGAGCAACGACTTCATCCGGATTGACGCCCTTGTGCGGCTCCTTGCCGAAGAACTGCTTCACGATCTCCTGGATCTTGGGCATGCGGGTCATGCCGCCGACCAGGACGACTTCGTCGATCTCGCCGGCCTTCAGGCCGGCATCCTTCAATGCCGCCTTGCAAGGGGCAATCGTGCGCTGGACCAGGTCGTCGACCAGCTGCTCGAACTTGGCGCGCGTCAGCTTCAGCGTCAGGTGCTTCGGCCCGGTCGCGTCGGCGGTGATGAAGGGCAGGTTGATTTCGGTCTGGGTGGTCGACGACAGCTCGATCTTGGCCTTTTCAGCCGCCTCCTTGAGGCGCTGCAGGGCAAGCTTGTCGTTCTTCAGGTCGATGCCCTGTTCCTTCTTGAACTCGGCCGCCAGATATTCGACCAGGCGCATGTCGAAATCCTCGCCGCCGAGGAAGGTGTCGCCATTGGTCGACTTGACCTCGAACACGCCGTCGCCGATTTCGAGCACCGAAATGTCGAACGTGCCGCCGCCAAGGTCATAGACGGCAATGGTCTTGCCTTCCTTCTTGTCGAGGCCATAGGCAAGCGCTGCCGCGGTCGGCTCGTTGATGATGCGCAGCACTTCAAGGCCGGCGATCTTGCCGGCATCCTTGGTCGCCTGGCGCTGGGCGTCGTTGAAATAGGCTGGAACGGTGATGACCGCTTTCTCGACCTTTTCCCCGAGATAGGCTTCCGCCGTCTCCTTCATCTTCTGCAGGATCATGGCCGAAATCTGCGAGGGCGACTGCTTCCTGCCGCCGGCTTCGACCCAGGCATCGCCATTGTCGCCCTTGACGATCTTGTAGGGGACAAGCTTCTTGTCCTTCTCCGTCACCGGATCGTCATAGCGGCGGCCGATCAGGCGCTTGACCGCGAAGATGGTGTTTTCAGGATTGGTGACCGCCTGGCGCTTGGCCGGCTGGCCGACCAGACGTTCGTCGTCGCCCGAAATGGCGACGATGGAAGGCGTCGTGCGCGCGCCTTCCGCATTCTCGATCACCTTGGGCTCCTTGCCATCCATGATGGCGATACACGAGTTGGTGGTGCCGAGATCGATACCGATTACTTTTGCCATTTTTCTAGTCTCTCCGCTAAGCAGGCTATCAGGACCCGTACAGGCGTTCCGACGAAAGCCCCTGTTCACAAGAAATCCCGTTCCGGCAACCGGCATTCCGGCGCCGAACGGCTTGGCGCGTATATAAGAACAGGCGGCATCGCGCGCAAGCATTCTGCGCAAGGCTTCCATGAACCTTTCCACCTCCGCCTGCGACTGATCTCCAGGTGCCGCATGGTGCGGCCCGGAAAGGAAGCCCCCATGACCAATAACCCAGAGACTCCCAGGTCTCCGGGAACAACAGGAGCTCGGCGCGACCACCGCCTTCGGGACGAGGTCGATGCGCTGGGCTTTCTGTTGATTCCGTTGACCCTGCGTAAGAGCAGGCGTATCGTCATCTTGAGGAAAGCAGACAATTCGATCAGGGAAGAACGAGCCGGACCGCCGCGCCTTGCCCTGATTTGCGCGGCCAGACCCGACGTTCTCCCGTCGACTACGGGGGGTAGTGTCATGTCTCGCATCCGCGGCTCGTTTGTGTCGTCTCTTGCTGGCGGCTTGCGCCGCGCTGTGCATCCAGGCGGGTTGCTGGCACTCGGCCTGTGGCTGGGCGCCGCGCAGGCGCAGGAAACCCGGATCATCTATCCCGGTTCGATGGCGGTGACCGGATTTTCCGGCACCATCATTCCCAATTTCGACCCCCCTGATTCCGAAAAAGAGGGACTGCCGCCCGGCGTCGATCCGGTCGACGAAACCTTCATCGACACCACGCGCGCCACCTTGCGCGTCTTCGACGTCTCGCAACTGGGCGGACCAGCCACCGGCCAGCTCGTCAACACGCCACCGCCCTTCGAGGTGACGGCGGAGCAGGTCGGCCAGGTGTTCGGCGTCACCTACGATGACGGCGTGCGCGACGGCGTTCCGACGGGCATTCCCAATCTCTATGCCGGCGCCACCTCGCTGCACGGCATCCGTATCGTCACCCCGGACGCCGACGATGACGGCCGCCCCGAGCGGCAGCGCCGCGGCGCTGCCGGCGCCATCTTCATGGATGGCCAGTTCGGCACCGAAAACGGCGGCGGGCCGGGCACCGTCTGGAAGATCGACGGCATCACCGGCCAGGTCTCCAAATTCGCCGACATCGACACCAACAGCGGTCCCGGCATCGGCAATCTCACATTCGACGCCACTCATCGCGAGTTCTTCGCGTCCGATCTCGATACCGGCCTGATCCATCGCATCGATGCCGAAGGCAGGCTGATCGACAGCTTCGATCACGGCGTTGCCGGCCGTCCCGCGCATGGGCTTGCTCCAGTCGCCGACGACGGTTCGGTGATGGACATAAAGGGAGCGACCTTCGACAGCGAAGACCCCGACAGCTGGGGCTACACGCAGGACGAGCGCCGCGTCTGGGGCGTCTCCTACCATGGCGGCCGGCTCTACTACTCGGTCGGCGAAAAGTCGGAAATCTGGTCGGTGGGCATCGCCCGCGACGGCAGTTTTGTCGGCGACCCGCGCTGGGAACTGACGGTCAAGGCCGACAAGGACTACGCCGTCACCGACATCGCCTTCGACAATAGCGGCTTCATGTACCTGGCCCAGCGCGGCCCAGTCGAGAACCGCTACGATTACAGCCAATTCGCCGATTCCGGCAAAGGCGAGGTCATCCGCTACTTCCGAGAGAACCCGGACGATCCGGAGACGGAATCGGTCTGGGTCGAAGTGCCGCAGGAATATGCGGTCGGTTTCCCGCAGGGCAACCGGCAGGCCGCCGGCGGTCTCGACCTGCAATATGGTTATGATTCCGACGGCAATCTCGACACATCGGTCTGCACGCAGACGCTGGTCAAGTCAGGCGACAAGCTGCGCGACAATCCTTCACTCGCCGAACAGCTCGCCGCCGGCGGGCCGCTGGCCGTGCATGGCGTCCAGATCACGCCGAAAGAGCTGGTCAAGCCGGCCAACGTGCCGCCCTTCGGCTCCTGGTTCGTCGACTTCGACGGTTATTTCGAAGATCCGGAGGTCGAGGGCCATGTCGGCGACGTTGCCGTCTGGCATCCTTGCGAGGGCCGCGCCGGCTATTACGAGGAAATCCCGGGCGGCTACCTGCCCCCCTTCTACCCGCCGGATTTCCCACCACCCGGCAACCTGCCTCCGTGCATCGATGTCGAGGATATCAGGTATTACTGTACGCCTCGCGGCCTCCAGGCCGATCTCTATCTCCATGACCACGCCGGCTTCGGCGGCGA
The DNA here is from genome assembly GCF_003998575.1 of Mesorhizobium sp. M7A.F.Ca.CA.001.10.2.1. Lineage (NCBI taxonomy): Bacteria > Pseudomonadati > Pseudomonadota > Alphaproteobacteria > Hyphomicrobiales > Phyllobacteriaceae > Mesorhizobium > Mesorhizobium sp. M7A.F.Ca.CA.001.10.2.1. The sequence goes on from NZ_RZQY01000152.1 coordinate 4,641, forward strand.
TTCGATCAAGGCCCAACCTTCGAATGAGACAAAGTCCAGGACGCCAGGCGTCGGGGTGACATCATCCCAGTCGCATGCGCCCGGCAAGCCTTACACGGTCGACATCACCGGCCACTATCCGGGCGACAGAGTGGATGTTGGACTTTGCTTCTACAGGAAGTCCGACAAGGACAAGGGTGGCTACTACCCTTGCTGCAAGATGATCTTGCCGCTCCGAACCCCAGCCGTCAGCTGCGAACGTTGAGGAGGGGAAGATGAAAAATCTCGCACTCTCCCCGCTCACGACGAGCTCGCAATCCACAGTCATGGAGACGATCATGAAACCCCTGTCATACGCCAGGCGCGGCGCGCGCTGGCTGATGGCGGCCGGTATCGCGGTCGCCATGTTCACCCCTGTGGCAAGCCACGCGGAAGACGCCGCCCCGATCACCCCGGAACTGAGGCTCGATCTCGACAATTCGAAGATCGTCAATCCGAGGCCGGAGCGGGCGGTGCCCTTCTTCACCAAGAAAGGCACCCAGCGGAGCTGCGACTATGTCGTCTACTCCCTGAGCTTTGGCCTGCGCGGCGATGCGCAAGCCTTCGCCGACCTGACAGCCTTGCTGAAAACGCTCAAGATCGAGTTCAAGGACCAGCTTCCACACGGCCTTTCGATCGTCAGCGCGAATGTGTCGGGCGACGGCACGGACGCTTCGGGCGGACCATTGCCCGGCGTTTCGATCAGCACCTCGGCCGGTCCGAACGACACGGCAACGGTGTCCAATTTCCGGCTCTCCGCCGCTGATCTCGACGGCGCCGGTGCCGCCAATGAACGCGTCATCAACTTCCAGATCACGGCCAAGATCGACCATGCGGCGTTTCCTTCGCCGACCGTGATCGACAACCAGGGTGTGATCAAGGTCAGCAACGGAGCCGGCCCCGGGACCATCATCCCGTCGCAGGATCCGGGCAAGCCCGACGATGGCAACTACAAGACCGGGGCCAAGACCTCGATCAAGATCGACCTCACCAACTGTGATAAGCGGCCACCGCCTCCCGACCGGGAATGCTTCAAGGTGGAACGCGGCACGGTGGACTGCGTGCCCGGCGGCGGCGCCTTCATCTACCACATGCCGGTCGGCCCGGAGATGGGCGGCAAGTGGGTGCAGGTGTCGACGACCACATCAGGCGTCACCATCATCCCCGACACCCAGTTGGTGCCGGCGGGCGGCGGTGTGCTCAACTGGAAGATCGTCGGCGCATCGCCCGGCGACGTCATCCACCTCATCGTCACCGGCATCGAAACCTATGCCGGTCCGAAGGAAGGCTGGGGCCTTTGCTGCACGCAGACGATCGACATCGTCATCCCGCGTGACCAGAGGTGCCCGCCCAAGGACAAGGAGCCGGACCTCAAGGTCGAGAAACGCGCCGACGTGACGCGTTGCACGATGGGTGGCGGCTGCGACTTCACCATCAGGGTCACCAATGTCGGCACCGGTGCCTACCACGGCAAGATCGTGCTCGACGAGGTGACGCTGCCGGCCGGATCGACGCTCGATTCAGGACCCAATCCGCCCTGGGTCTGCATACCCGGCGCCACCCCGATGATTTGCACCTACCCAGTAACCACGCTCAATCCGGGGGCCTCCGTCAACCTCAAGCTCGGCTTCAAGCCGGCCGGAGGCTGGCAAGGCAGCGTCTTGCGTAACTGCGCCACCTATAATTACGGCGCCAGCGGCAAGCCGCTGTTCGGCAGCCAGTCGAACGATCGCGGCTGCGCCTCGATCCCGATCTGCCGGCGTGGCGATCGTGACCGCGACTGCCGGCCGCCGGTCGAGAAGAAGGTCGACCTGATCCTGAAGAAGCGTGCCCGCGTCCCGGTCTGCACGGCCGACGGCATCTGCCACTTCGTGATCGACATCATCAACAACGGCACATCGACTTATAACGGGCCGCTGACGGTGATCGACAGCTACCCGGCCGGCGCGCCGGCCTCCTCGACCTTCGGCCCAAGCCCGCCATGGACCTGCGTACCGACAGGTCCCGGCCTGTTCCGCTGCGACCATGCGGGGATCTCGCTGCCTCCGGGCGGCTCGACGCCGATCGTCGTCAAGGCGGTCATGCCGGCCGGCTATCAGTCGGACATTGTCGAGAATTGCGCGACGGTGAAGCCCATCCCCGGCGAAAACGACCTCACCAACAACAAGGCCTGCGCCAAGGAACGCTTCCGCCATCCCAATGGCGGCAAGCCGACCCTGCGCATCACCAAGGTCTGCAACGGCTCGCTCGCCGGTGCCGCGCTGATCTCTTGCCGCATCACCGTCATCAGCCTTGGCACCGCTGCCCCCACCGGTCCGGTGCGGGTCAACGATGCCGCCACGCTGGTGGCCGGCGGCGCGCCTGTCCAGATCCAGACCGTCACCCCTGACGGTGCGGAATGGGCGTGCGGACCGGTTCCGGCCAACGCGCTGTCGTGCCAGATTCCCGGTGCCGTCATGACACCTGGAACCAGCCGCCACTTCGACGTGACGGTTTCGGCCAATGGCGCGTTCGAAAACTGCGCGCGCGGCTCCTATGGGCCGGCGCCGGGCGACGACGTCGTCTATCCCTTTGGCCAGGCCTGCGCCAAGGGAGGCGGCGCCTCGACCATCCGTGTCGAAAAGACCGGCGACCGCGAATGCAGGCTCGGCCAACCCTGCTCGTTCGAGATCACCGTCACCAATGACGGAGCGACCGCCTTCTCCGGGCCGGTCCGCATTGGCGATGCGATCGGCGTGGAGGGTCTCGGCAGGCTGGAAGGCGTTGAGATCACGTCGATCGATCCGCCCTTCGGCTGCTCGCCGGAACCGGCAACCTTGCCTGCGTCCTGCATTGCCAATTTGTCGCTCGGCGCCGGCGAAAGCCGGGTGCATCATGTCACCGTGGTCATTCCCGACGACGGTCGTCTGGCCAATCTGCAGGGCAATGTCAGCGGCCAGAACTGCGTCGGCGTGCTCTCTCCCGACACACGGGTGCAAGGCGGTGGCGACGTGCTTGGCGGCGATCAGGCCAATGTGCAGGGCGATCGCGGCAAGGCCTATGCCTGCCATCCCTTCACCATCAGCCAGGAGACGAAGAAGGAATGCTCGCAAGGCTTCGTCATGAACGATGCCGGCCGCTGCGTTTGCCCGGAAGGCACCACCTATCGCAACGGCCAGTGCTCGCCGGGCGGCGGTATCGTGCCGAAGCCGGAGCAACCGAAGCGCTGCGTGCTGCTCGAAGGCCAGATCCGCACCGAGGACGGACGTTGCGTCTGCCCACGCGGAACCGGGCTTGAGAACGGCAGATGTGTCAGGACCGACAAGCCCGAACAGTGCACCGTCCGTGGCCAGGTCCACAATGCCGATGGCGATTGTGTCTGCCCCAGGGGGACCGAAATCCGGGGCAATGCCTGCCGCCCGATCCAGCCGAAGCCTGAGCAGTGCACCATCCGTGGCCAGGTCCACGATGCCGATGGCGATTGTGTCTGCCCGAGAGGGACCGAGGTGCGCAATGGCGCCTGCCGTCCGATGCGGCCAAAGCCCGAGCAGTGCACGATCCGTGGTCAGGTTCACGACGCCGACGGCGATTGTGTCTGCCCAAGGGGTACCGAGGTCAGAAACGGAGCCTGCCGCCCGATTCGGCCGAAGCCTGAGCAATGCACGATCCGTGGCCAGGTCCATGACGCAAAGGGCAATTGTGTCTGCCCGAGGGGTACCGAGGTGCGGGGCAATGCGTGCCGGCGCAAGCAACCGACGCAGGAGCAATGCGACATACGCGGCCAGGTCCACAACAAGCGTGGCGAGTGTGTCTGTCCGCGTGGGACGCAGGTGATCAACGGCGCATGCCGCAAGCCCAGGCAAGAGGTGGAATGCGCACCGGGCTCGCAGATGATCAACGGCCAGTGCCAGCCGATCATCAGGCGGCGCTGCCCGGAAGGTACGATCGGACGCTATCCGAACTGCCGGCCGCTCCGCGGGCAACCGTCGCTGGAGCTCAACCCCGGCCTGCTGCTGCAGCAGGTACTGCCACGGCGCAGGCCGCAGGTCGAACAGCAGCAGGATCCGGTTCCAGACAGAATCCTGAAACTCCAGCAGCAATAACGATCTGCTCGACGCCAGACCAGAAACCCGCCGGAGCAATCCGGCGGGTTTTCTTATGGCTCCGAGGCAAGCGGAAATTGGCTGCGACAGGATCGCGGACGCCGCAACGCCACCTCCGGCCGTGCAGCCGCCGCGCCCGTGCCCTCGACAAGTCGGCCGGAGCGCATTAGGCAGTCGATAGAGTGGCCGAACGTGAAGGGCACTCGGAAAGGCCGCATCCATGAGCAGAAAGACCCTGATTGCACCGTCGGTGCTGGCGTCGGATTTTTCCAAACTCGGCGATGAGGTCGAAGCGGTGGCGGCGGCCGGCGCCGACTGGATCCATCTCGATGTGATGGACGGGCATTTCGTGCCCAACATCACCTTTGGCCCGCCGGTGATCAAGGCGATCCGCAACCGCACCGAGGCCTTCTTCGACTGCCATCTGATGATTGCCCCGGCCGACCCCTATCTGGCCGCTTTCGCCGAGGCCGGCTGCGACGGTTTGACCGTCCATGCCGAAGCCGGCCCGCATCTTGACCGCTCGCTGCAGACCATCAGGAACCTCGGCAAGAAGGCCGGTGTGTCGCTCAATCCGGCGACGCCGGAAAGCGTGGTCGAATATGTGCTCGACCGGCTCGACCTGATCCTGATCATGACCGTCAATCCGGGCTTCGGCGGCCAGGCCTTCATCCCGGCGATCGTCGACAAGGTGAAGCGGGTCAAGGCCCTCATCGGCGGCCCGCCGATCCGCATCCAGATCGACGGCGGTGTTTCAACCGAAACCGCGCCGCTGGTCACCGCTGCCGGCGCCGACGTGCTGGTGGCGGGCGCCGCCATCTTCAAAGGCGGCAGCGTCGAGGCTTACCGTCAGAATATCCAGGCGATCAGGACGGCAGCCGACCACGCAGCCGGCTAACCAGCGCTTTTCCCGCGTTCAGCCCGGCATGCCGGCTAAGGTTCTGGTACCGGCCGAGGCTTGTGATGGTCTGATGCGCAACGGTATCGGATCTGGAGCGGCTGCCTGATTCGGCCTCAAGGGTCCTCACAGCAGACAGTTGATCCCGCGCGCATACAAAAGAACAGAAAGAACAGATTCTCTTGCGTGCATACAAAACATGTTAAGTTCCCGCAGGTTGTGAAAATGCGCGGAATTACAGCATTGAGCTCCAGATGCCGCATATTCCTTCGTGCTAAAGTACAATAACGTGATCTTGTGCTTGAGCAGGCGAATGCTCGCACTGTATGGTACAAGTACGAGAAGGCGAATGCTTTCGGACTCGAATCGCCCAGGACAAGTCTTGGGGACAAGGAGTCGCTATGACATACGGAGCTGCCAATCTGAACGACGACGCTGCGGGACCGAAGAGTACGCTTGCCAGTACGGTCTATCAGCAATTGCGGGACGATCTTCTCGGGGGTGTTCTTGAGGCCGAGAGCAAGCTGCGGGTGGAATGGGTGGTCTCCAAATATGGAGCCGGCGCCTCGCCTGTCCGCGAAGCTCTCAATCGCCTCGCCTCGGAAGGACTTCTCGGCCGGCACGACCAGCGCGGCTTCTTCATCATGCCGGTCAGTGCGTCGGAACTCGAGGAGCTGACGCGCACCCGCTGCTGGCTCGAGGAGCGGGCGCTTCGCGAATCCATCGCCCACCGCACCGCCGAATGGGAAGAACAGCTCGTGCTGGCGCTGCATCGCCTGGGACGCGCGTCACGTCTGTCTCCGCAGGCTCTCTTTTCGCTCAATCCCGATTGGGAGAGGCTGCATCGTATCTTCCACAGGGTGTTGATTTCGGCCTGCCGGTCGCAATGGCTGGTGGGGTTTTGCGACCAGCTCTCCGATCACGCCTATCGCTACCGGCAAA
>NZ_RZQY01000153.1:0-10517 GCF_003998575.1 Mesorhizobium sp. M7A.F.Ca.CA.001.10.2.1
GCTTTCAGCGCGGCGATCCTCGCCGCGCTGAAAGCCGTCGACACCAACGTGCTGATCACCGACAGCGATACCGCCACGGCGCTGCTTGCCAAGGGCGGCTGAGCCGGTTCGACTGGCTCCGGTGTTTCCCGCTAAATGAGCCCGCGCTCGCGCAAAAAATCCTCGACACCGACATGGGTCATGGATTCGAATTCGGCGACCGCCTCGGCCACCCGCTTGCGCTGCGCCGCCAACAGTGTGAACACCTGCTTCATCTCGCCGGAAACACCGAAACGGCTCCACCGCTCGGCGATGTGGGTGGGCAAGCCGATGTCGGCGCAGAACGCGTCCAGGCTGTCATAGCCGAGGCTGGCGACGAGCTGCCTGGTCTCGTCCGCCGACATGCGCGGCTCGAAGGCGTGGTCGTGCAGGCGCTGCGCCACCAGCTTGATGTCGGATGGCGACGCGCCCATGACCTTGCCGAACAGGGTTTTCACGTCAGACGGGTCGAATGCAGGCATATTTTGGCCTCCCTGGATCGCAATCCAGATAGAACATGGGTCAAGGGTCGGCGCCTGACAAGTCGTTTCTGTCGTAAGCCGGCGCATCATTCGACGCCGGCTTCTGCTTGATGGATCAGACCAGCAGGCCCATCGGATTTTCAAGGAGGTTCTTGAAGGCGACCAGCAGTTCGGCACCCAGCGCGCCGTCGACGGCGCGGTGGTCGGTCGACAGCGTCACCGACATCACGGTGGCGATCTTGATCTCGCCGTTCTTGACCACCGCCCGCTCCTCGCCGGCGCCGACCGCCAGGATGGTCGCATGCGGCGGGTTGATGACCGCGGCAAAATCCTTGATGCCGAACATGCCGAGGTTGGACACCGCAGTGGTGCCGCCCTGATACTCTTCCGGCTTCAGCTTGCGGCTGCGCGCACGGCTGGCCAGGTCCTTCATCTCGTTGGAGATGGCGGACAGCGTCTTTTCGTCGGCCTTGCGGATAATCGGTGTGATCAGCCCGCCCGGGATCGACACGGCAACGCCGACATCGGCATGCTTGTGCTTCACCATGGCGCTTTCGGTCCATGAGGCATTGGCATCCGGCACCGCCTTCAGTGCCATGGCCATCGCTTTGATGACCATGTCGTTGACCGACAGCTTGTAGGCTGGAGCGTCGCCCTTATCGGTCTTCTTCACCGGGGCTGCCGCATTGATCTGCGTGCGCAGCGCCAGCAGCGCATCGAGTTCGCAATCGAGCGTCAGGTAGAAATGCGGGATGGTGGTCTTGGCTTCGACCAGGCGGCGCGCGATGGTCTTGCGCATATTGTCATGCGGGACGAGGTCGTAGGAGCCCTGTTCGAACAGACGCAGCACGTCCCCCTCCCCCTTGAGGGGAGGGTGGCCGGCCACAGGCCGGTCGGGTGGGGTCGCTTCGACCGGTGTCGGCGCCAGGGCGGTGCTGAATTGGGCGGCGCCTCCTGAGGCGACCCCCTCCGTCCGCTTCGCGGACACCTCCCCCTCGAGGAGGGAGGAAAGTGCGGCGTCGATATCGGCTTTTACAACACGGCCGTATGGGCCTGTGCCGGATACGGTTGAGAGGTTCAGGCCAGCCTCGCGGGCTAGGCGCCTGGCCAAAGGTGTTGCGCGGGCTTTCCCCTCCCCCTCGAGGGGAGGGTGGCCGGCCGCAGGCCGGTCGGGTGAGGTCGGTTCGACTGGGCTCGACGGTACAGGGGTGCCTCCTGAGGCAACCCCCTCTGTCGACTTGGTCGACGTCTCCCCCTCGAGGGGGGAGATTGGCGCATAGCTTTCATCGTCGGCATAAATCCATGCAACAGCTGCACCGACCGCAATATCGACACCTTCCTTGCCGGTGACGTCGCGCAGCACGCCGCTGGCCGGCGCGTCGATCTCCATCGCCGCCTTGTCGGTCTCGATCTCGAACAGCACATCGCCCTTCTTGACGTGCGCGCCTTCCTCGGCGAACCAACGCGAGATCTGTCCGGTCGCCATGTCCATGTCGACCTTGGGAAGAATGACTTCGGTCGGCATTTCTCAGCGAACCCCTTTCACGAGGTCACGCGCAGCGGTGATGATGTCGGGAATTTGCGGCACCGTCGCCTTCTCGAGCTCCGGATTATAGGGGATCGGCGTTTCAGCGCCGCCCAGCCGCACGATCGGCGCATCGAGATAATCGAACGCTTCGCTCTCGGCGATCATGGCGCTGACCTCGGCGCCGATGCCCAGCGTCTTGACCGCTTCGTAGACGCATAGCAGCCGCGACGTCTTCTTGACACTGTCGATGACGGTCTGCTTGTCCATCGGCCGGATGGTGCGGAGATCGACGACTTCGACGTCGATGCCTTCGCTCTCCAGCGCGGCAGCCGCGTCGAGCGCCTTCTGCACCATGATCGAGGTGGCGACGATGGTCAGGTCGCGGCCCTCGCGGCGGATATCTGCCTTGCCGATCGGCACGGTGTAATAGCCTTCGGGCACCGGTCCCTTCATCTTGTAGAGCAGCTTGTGCTCGAAGATCATGACCGGATCGGGATCGGCGACCGCCGCCAACAGCATACCCTTGGCATCATAGGGGGTCGCCGGCTGGATGACTTTCAGACCCGGCACATGGCCGAGCCAGGCTTCCAGGCTCTGGCTGTGCTGAGCCGCCGCACCGGTGCCGGAACCGGCGGGAAAGCGCATCACCACGGGAACTGAAACCTCGCCGCCCAGCATGAAGCGCATCTTGGCCGCCTGGTTGACGATCTGCTCCATGGCAAGCGTGGCGAAGTCGGAAAACTGGAACTCGAAGATCGGCCGCATGCCCGTGAGGGCAGCGCCCACCGCGACGCCCGCGCCGCCCAATTCCGAAATCGGCGTGTCGATGACGCGGTCAGCGCCGTAACGTTCGACCAGGTCGCCGGTGACCTGGAAGGCGCCGCCATAGACACCGATATCCTCGCCCATCAGGAAAACGCGTTCGTCCATGTCCATGGCGATCGCCATGGCTTCCTGGATCGCCTGGGCGTAGCTCAGTTCACGCACCATCGCGTCCATCACGCCTGCTCCGTATACACGTAATTTCCGGTCTCGCTGATATCGGGCGATGGGCTCGCCTTGGCGAACTCGATGCCCTCGGCGATCTCTTGCGCCACGGCATCGCGAATGGCCTCGATGCCCTTGTCGTCGATGAAGCCGAATTCCCTGAGCTCGCTTTCGAACAGGGTGATCGGATCGCGGTTCGACATCCAGTCCTCGATCTCTTCCTTGGTACGATAGCGGTTGCGGTCGCTCTTGGAATGGCCGCGATGGCGGTAGGTCTTGGACTCGATCAGCGTCGGCCCCTCGCCGGCGCGGGCTCGGGCGATAGCCTGATGAGACGCCTCGGCGACCTCGGAGAAGATGTTGCCGTTGACGATGACGCCCGGCATCGAATAGGCGGCGGCGCGCTCGGCGATGTTCTTGACCGCGGTCGAGCGGGCTGTCGATGTGGACATGCCGTAGCCATTGTTCTCGCAGACGAAAATGACGGGCAGCTTCCAGACCGCCGCCATGTTGAGCGCCTCGTGGAAAGCGCCTTCATTGTTGGCGCCATCGCCGAAGAACGAGACCACGACCTTGCCGGTCTTCATCATCTTGGAGGACAATGCCGCCCCGACGGCGATCGGGATGCCGCCGCCGACGATGCCATTGGCGCCGAGATTGCCCTTGCCGACATCGGCGATGTGCATCGAGCCGCCACGGCCCTTGCAATAGCCTGTGGTCTTGCCGAAGAACTCGGCGAACATGCGCTTGACCTCGGCACCCTTGGCAATGCAGTGGCCATGACCGCGATGCGTCGAGGTGATCTGGTCATCCTCGGCAAGCGGCATGCAGATGCCCATGGCGCTGGCTTCCTGGCCGATCGACAAATGCATGGTGCCGTGGATGAGACCGCGCGTGTAGCACTCCTCCGCGCCCTCTTCGAAGCGGCGGATCAGGTACATCTTGTGGAGCACCTCCCTGAGCTGCTCGGCGCTGTACTGGCGGTAGACGAAGGGCAGATTGGCGCGACTGTCAGTGACGGCTTTGCTGGCTGTGGCCATGATCACGCTCCCACGGACCCATAGACGAGCTTGTCCTGGCGGGCGCGCAGTTCGGCGATCTTGGAGCCCGCCGCGGGCGCTGCATTCGCGTAGGTTATGAGCTCGCCCTTCTTGATCGGCGCGGTGACCGAGCCGCCCTGCAGCAGGCCGCAGGGAATGGCCTTGGCGGCGCGCGCCTCCGGCGTCGTCATGATCCAGGCGCGGTAGCAATATTCACCGATCGCATCGAGCTTCTCGCCGGGCTTCATGTCCTTCTTGGCCACGGCGGCGACTTCGGCCACCGGTTTGGCCAGCGGCACCATGTCGGCCTTGCCGTAGAGCACGACGCGCGCGCAGGTCAGCGGCACTTCGAGCGAGGTCAGGTGATAGGGACGATGGAAAGTGAAATACGGGCCTTTGCCCATCTTCAAATCTTCCATGCGCTCGGAGATGCGCGGATGCGACATGTCGGCAACGACGAAGACGCCGGGCGCGACACCCTTGCCGATCGAATAGTCGACGACGCCGACCCTCGACAGCACGCCGCCATCCTTCTGCGGCACCAGCACCTTGGACAGTTCGCCAAGCGTGGCCGCCGGGCCATGCATGCCGGCCTTGTCTGGAACCAGGCCGGTGGCATTGGCGATCGCCGCCATCTCGACCATGGTCTTGGAGCCGTCGACGAATTCGACCAGCATCCGCACATTCATGTGCCGGCGCTTGGCTTCCTCCTCATAGTCTGGGGGAATGGCGTCGATGTTGAGCGGGTTGTTCTTGCCCTTGCCGGCGGCAACGATCGGATGCCCCATGGCCGAAACGAACTCGATCAGCTCCATGCAGGAGGACGGCTCATCGCCGGCGCCCAGCGAATAGGTGACGCCGAGCCGGTCGGCCTCGCTCTTCAGATAGGCGCCGATGGTGACGTCGGCCTCGACATTCATCATCACCAGATGCTTGCCATGTTCCATGGCGCGCAGCCCGATCTCGGCGCCGACGGCGGGAACCCCGGTGGCGTCGATGACGACGTCGATCAGATCATTGTTGATGACAAGGCTGGCATCGTTGGTGACCGCCACCTTGCCGGCTTCCATCGCCGCCGTCATCGCCGACGCGTTCGACACCTCGCGCGCATGCCCGGTTTCCTGGAAGGCGATATCGACGGCCTTGCTGGCGGCAGGCAGGTTCAGTTCGGAAATGGCGCCGATCTCGATGCCCGACATATGGGCGACACGAGTGACGATGTCAGTTCCCATCTCGCCCGAGCCGATCAGGCCGATGCGGATAGGCTTGCCCGACTTGGCGCGTTCCTCGAGATCGCGGGCAAGGCCCGTCAACGAAACATTGGAAGCCATACCGCTCGTTCCTCCCATAATGCAGGCTTGTTCGATTGCCTGACGGGTATTGAACATCTGTATTTCTGTCAAGACTAATGTCCAGATTGTCGTGCTTAAAACCACTTTCCAGGCAGCCCGAACCATGGACGAAAACGAAGCCGCGAACCGCACGGCGCGCGAAGACAGGTTCGCTCGCAGGCGGAGCCAGCGCGGAACGCTTTTTTGCGATTACGGCCGGTCGTGAAATAAAAGTACCGAAATATTAGATTGTAAAATTTATCTTTCACAGCGTGTTCTCGCGTGCTAGCGTCGCGTCATGAACTGGAAATGAACTGCGCTTCCTGGGGTGGCCTTTTCCGGTCTGTTCCAAATAGGTCTGCCAAGGGACGTTGCGGCCGATGAAGATGAAAACGCCTGGCGAGAAGACTGTTTCCGGTGAGACCGAGGTGGCCAGCGCGCTGGAAGCCAGGTTGCGCGAGGGCTGGCTGGAGTTCGCGCGGACCGAGCAGGCAATCGCGCGATACCTGCTCGCCAACATCCATGACATTCCCTTTGAAACTGGCGCCACCATTGCCGCCGGCGCCGGCGTAAGCGAGGCAAGCGTTACCCGTTTCGTGCGGCGTCTCGGCTACACCGACCTCAAGGAAATGAAGCGTGGCCTGCGCTCCGCACCGAAAGCCGCTGGCCCGGGCCTGGACAGTGCCGAGTTGCGTTTCCGCATCGGCGGCGAAAAGCAGGAACGATTGGCTCGCAGCCTGGAGATGGAGCAGCAGGCCTTGACCGCGGCTTATGGCCTTGCCCAGGGCGAGATATGGTCCGAAATCGTTCATCTGCTGAGCACCTGCGATCGCGTGAACTGCGTCAGCTTCCAAGCCGTGAAGGGACTGGGGCTCGATTTCGCGACGCGTCTGCGCTGGGTGAGGAGCGATGTCCGCTTTGCCGAAGGTTTGGGCGGCACGTTCTCAGAAATCCTCACCGATAGCGGCGAAAATTCTTGCGTGCTGCTGATCGACACGGCGGAATACGCAGCGATGAGCTTTCGGCTGTGCGCCCAGATCAAGCGCCGAAAGATTCCTCTGATCATCGTTACCGACAAATACAGTCATTGGGCATCTGAATACACAAAACTGGCGCTCGAAGTATCGACGCGCGTCGACCTGTACTGGGATTCGACGGCCGCCATAAGTTCGGTTCTGAACCTCCTCACGCATTCCGTTGCCGAGAAACTTGGCAAATCGGCCGAGACGCGGATGAACGAGCTGGAGGATATCGCCGGGATCCTGCGAACCTTCCACAAACCGCCACGGCGCGTCGCACGGCACATCAAAGAGGAAGAAGGCGAAGAATGACGATGCATCACCCGTTGCTGAAACCGTGGACAGTCAGGGCAGGCGCATGAAGTTGACGGAATACGCCGCCTATGACGGCGTCGGTCTGGCCGAGCTCCTACGCAATCGGGAAGTTACGCCGCGCGAACTGGGCAACTGCATCCTTTCAGGGATCGCCGCGGTCAATCCGCAGCTCAATGCCGTGATCGAAACCTATGCCGATGCGATCGAGGGGCTGGGCGACGTTCCCGGACCCGCACCTTTCCACGGCATGCCGACATTGACCAAGGATTTCCCTATCGAAGCCGGCCGGCCGGGAGAGTTTGGCAGCGTTCTCGCCAAGGGTTTCATCTGCGGCGAGGATCACGCCTTCTGGGCGAAAATGCGATCCGGCGGCCTTGCCAATATCGGGCGTACCACCACGTCGGAATTCGGCATAGCGGCGGCAACCGAATCCTCTCTCTATGGTGCGACACGCAACCCCTGGGATACCAGCAGGGGTGTTTCGGGATCGAGCGGCGGCGCAGCCGCGGCCGTTGCCGCCGGCATCGTTCCCGTCGCGCAAGGCGCCGACGGTGGCGGCTCCATTCGCACCCCCGCCGCCTTTTGCGGGGTCGTCGGCCTGAAGCCGTCCCGTGGACGGATCAGCGGCGCGCCGGAATCGAATGCGCCAATGCTGGGTCTCGCCATTTCATTCATGCTGACACGCTCGATCCGCGACACGGCGGCTTTGCTTGATCTGGGTTCTGGTGCGCTTCCCGGCGACAGCTATGAGATCGTCCCTCCGACCACCAGCTATGCCCAGGCGATCAAGACGCCACCCAAGGCTTTGCGCATTGCCCTGTGCACAACGTCCTGGTCCGGCTATCCGCTCGACCCCGAGGTGAAGGCGGCAGTCCTCGAAGTGGGCAAGAGGCTGGAGCAACTGGGCCACAAGGTCGTCGAAGCCGGGCCTGTGTTCGATTATGAGCGCTATCTGGCGGCACAGAAAGTGATCTGGGCAGCTTCTACGGCGCAGTCGCTCGACGAGTTGGCGGGCCTGCTGCGGCGGCCGATCGATGAAGACAGCCTGCAGCAGACGACACTTGCCGTCTACCGCCATGGCCGAACGCTCGATGCGGCAAGCCTGATCGCGGCTCTCGCGGTGTATGACCGGATCACGCGGACGGTTGGCGAATTCCTGGCCGTCCATGACGTGCTGGTGACGCCGACTTGCGCGATCTCGCCGGAGTTGCTCGGCACGTACGACCCGGATCGTCCTGGCCGCGACATCGACACGGTGTTCGCCGATCTGGCGCCGAAGGAGACGTTCAGCGCGCTCTTCAACGGCACCGGATCGCCGGCGATATCCCTGCCGCTCGGCTGGACGCAAAACGGCCTGCCGATCGGAGTGCAGTTTGTCGCCGCGTTCGGACGCGACGATCTGCTGCTGCGGTTGGGTGCGGTGCTTGAAGCCGACTACGCCTGGCACCAGCGCAAACCACCTACCCACATCACCAAGACTGCTTGAACCAACAACGACTGCTTGAACCAACAAGCATGGAACCGCCCCGGGAACATCATCAACGAAAATGGGAGATTGTCATGGACCGCAGAGTATTCCTCAAAAGTGCGGCGTTTGCCGGCTTCAGCATCGCGACGTTGCCGGCCACATTGCTTCGAGCCAATGCTGACGGCAGCAAGATACTGCGTATGGCCTATGGAGCCGAGGTTCTCACCCTGGACCCGATCAAAACCACTTACGGAGCCGATATCCTCATCCAGGGCATGATGTATGCACGCCTGCTGCATGCCAATGCCGATCGCACTGAAGTCGGCCCGGGCCTTGCCGAGAGCTGGGACATCGCGGATGACGGCAAGACCTATACCTTCCACCTGCGCGAGGCCAAATTTTCCGATGGGTCGCCGATCACGGCCGAGGACGTGGCGTTCAGCTGGAACCGCATGCGCTTCCAGAAGGATTCCGCCTATGCGGCGCCGTTCCAGCCCCTGACCAAGATCGAGGCAAAGGACGCCAGGACAGTGGTGATGACGCTCGATCGCAAATTCACGCCCTTCCTGACGCTGACCGAAATCTGGAATACCGGCATTGTGCCGAAGGCAGCGGTCGAGAAAATGGGCGACGACGCTTTCGCCAAGGCGCCGGTCACATCAGGGCCGTTCAAATTCGTCGAATTGAAGCCGGGAGACCGCGTGGTCCTTGGCCGCAACGAGCACTATTACCGCCAAGGCGAGCCCAAGATCGACGGCGTCGAATTCCGCTATGTCCCGGACGACAACACCAGGGTCTCGATGTTCCAGGCGGGCGAGCTCGATGTCTGCCTAGGAGTTCCGGCCCCGCGCATGGCCGAGTTGAAGGCCGCCGGCTTCCGCGCCGACCCTGAACCTTCGAGCACCACTTATGACATGCTGATCAACCATTCGGCAGAACCCTTCAACGACCTCAAATTCCGCCAGGCCGTCAGCTACGGCATCGACCGCACCGCCATCAATGCCGCGGTGACGCTGGGTCTCGGCACGCCGGCCAGTTCCATCATGAGCCCGACACTCGATTTCTTCGACAAATCGCTGCCAGTCATTGCCCGAGACGTCGAAAAGGCCAAGGCCCTGTTGGCTGAATCCGGCAAGACCGGAGCCAGTTTCGAACTCATTCAGAATGCCGGAAGTGCCGACGAGGAAAAGGCGGCGGTGCTGATCCAGGCGCAGTTGGCGGAAGTCGGCATCACCGTCAACATTGCCAAGATCGATTCAACCCAGGCATGGACCCGCCTCGCCGATGGCGAGTACCAGGCGGAAATGAACTGGTGGTACAACGAGACGCGAGATCCCGACAACGCATTGCGCTGGTGCGTCTGGGGCGCGGGCGACAACAAGTCCTACTACACCCGCTACAACAACGAAACGGTCGACAAACTGATCGATGAAGCCTCGGGCGAGGCGGACAATGCCAAACGGGCCGAGCTCTATGCCCAGATCCAGAAGACCGTGGTGGACGAGGTGGCGCAGGTGGCGCTCTATCACCCGACGTGGCTCAACGCCTATGCTCCGAGCGTGAGAGGGTTGGTCCTGAACGTCGGCCTGCAATTCTCGTCCATCGGCGGGACCAGCCTGGATTGATCGGCACAGGATGCGAGACGGGGACGAGATCTTCGTCCCCGTCTCGCATCGATTTGACACCAGGATCCCGACCCATGAATCGATTCTCCTTCGTGCTCAGGCGGCCGATACAGTTGATCCCCGTGCTGCTGGGTATCAGTGTGATCACCTTCCTGCTGCTGCAAATGACACCCGGCGATCCGGTTCGCCTCATGCTTGGCCCCAAGGCCAGTCAGGAGGCGATCGAATTCGTGCGGGCGCGATACGGTCTCGATCAGCCCATCCCCGTGCAGTATTTCTATTACGTGCTGAATTGCCTGCGCGGCGATTTCGGTCAGTCGATCGCCTTCCGGGGTCCCGTCAGCGGCGTCATCGCGGCACGGATCGCGCCAACGGTTTTCTTGATCCTCTATGGCCTCGTGATCTCGCTGCTGTTGACATTCGCGCTCGCGGTCACCGCTGCCCGGCAGCGCGGACGGTGGATCGATCACCTCATCCGTCTCGTCTGCGTCGCGGGCGTCGGCGTGCCGTCCTACTTTGTCGGCCTGCTGCTGATCATGGGCTTCTGCCTGCGGCTGAAGATCTTCCCCGTATCCGGTTACGGGCCGACCTTTTTCAACAATCTGTGGCATCTGTTCCTGCCGGCCCTGACGATCGGCATCGGGGTGACGCCGATCCTCGCGCGCAATCTGCGCGCGACCTTCATTCAGCAGATGGACAAGGAT
>NZ_RZQY01000154.1:0-10494 GCF_003998575.1 Mesorhizobium sp. M7A.F.Ca.CA.001.10.2.1
GCCCACGCAGGTCGAAGCCAATCCCAACCAGCCGCTTCACGTCATTCGTACCAAAGCCCTTGAGAACACGCAGAATGTCGCCCAACCAGCCGAGAATTGGGAATTCAAGGATGAGGCCGGCAACTTGCTCGATGTCGACAAGAAGCTTGGCGACTTCGGTTTCCCGAATACTGTGACCCTGTTCCTCAGCCTGAAGGCGGGCGTCGCAGGTGCCTAAACACCAAAGTGTGGATCCGGAGGTCTCCCGAGCGAAGTTTGATCGGGAGATCGGCCGGTTCCGGCCATATGCTGATGTCTATCGGGCTCAGGGCTGCTTCTTGATCGAGGCGACCTTTCCGCGCGCTTTCTTCATTTTCGCCAGCCCCAAGTTAAAGCCACGGGTGGTCAGCGCAGCGAGCGAGGTCGACTTCACCGACTACGACTTAAGACCACCGTCCGTGGTCTTCGTCGATCCGTTTACGCGTCATCCGATTGCCCGGAAAGATCTATACCTGAAAATGCTTAGACGTCCGCCGCTGCCCGGAACGCCGCCGGAGATGATAGGAGCTCTCATCCAGCAGAACGCCGTGCCGCTGACGGACTTCATCCAGGCCAACAGTCCCGAGGACGAACCATTCCTGTGCATGGCGGGCGTCCGGGAATACCACGACAATCCAGCCCATTCAGGTGATCCATGGCTGCTTCATCGGGGTTCTGGCGAAGGCTGTTTGGCCTTCATCCTGGACAAGATCATCAAGTACGGAATCGTTCCTATAGAGCAGTTGCAGATTCAACTCCAACCGACAATCGTAGGAATGGTGGTATCCCCTCAGGCGATACAAGAATGACTGGTTTGAGAGATGTAACGATCGTGACTCTCCCGCGCGGCTGCATCTCGACCACGCATGGGCATCTGCGCTCAGTTGGTCGCGAGGGCAATGAGGGGATGGCGCTCTGGGTCGGCGTTCAGCAAGAGCGGCACTTTGCCGTAACAGAGACGGTTATCCCGGCGCAGCGTCACATTCGGACAAACGATGGCGTTTGCGTGATCGTTGCGGCCGAAGAACTGCACCGGCTCAATGTCTGGCTCTACAAAAGCGGCCTGAAACTCTTGGCCCAGATTCACAGCCATCCGGGCCGCGCCTACCATTCGACGACGGACGACGCTTATGCGGTTGCTACCACGGTTGGGTGTCTGTCGCTGGTCGTGCCGAATTTCGCCCGCGAGCCTTTCGATTTTGCTCGGGTCGCCGCCTATCGGCTTGACGAAAAGGCCAAATGGAATGCGCTCCCTCCCGCGGCACTGTCGCGAATGATCATGATATCGAGTTGAACAATGGCATTCGCTAACTTCATCGATCGCGCCGCCACGGCGGCATCTCAGGTCCTGGCCGATTTTCATCTGGGAGACTTCAAAGCAGCTCTTGAAAAGCAGGTCGTGGCAGTCGCCTTCGACCATCAGGCCGCTTCCTGCGCCGAAGGCCAGGCGACACTAGATCTTGCGGTGAGATTGCTCGCTAGGCTCTACCCGGTTCTGGCGATACTCCCGCTGGACAGCGCGGCGAGCTCTCAAGCCCAAGCGCTGGAGCGCTTGGCAAAGTCGATCAATCCAAAAGTCGGCATCCGGCGTTCCGGCAAGTCTGCCACCGTCTGCGTCGTTGCAGGGGTAACGCGCCCATCACTCCGGTGCCCGATCTTTTTCGTGGGATCGGACGGTTGGGCGGCAAAGCTGTCGCGTACGGACCCGGTGGGCTCTGGCCCAAGTCTGCTGCCTTATGGAGCTGGCGCCGCCAGTTGCTTCGGCGCCGCCAACGTCTTTCGAACTATCTTCGCTGCCCAGTTGACCGGCGCCGAGTTGGACGAAACCATCGACCTCTCGCTATGCAGCTACGACAAGACCAAAGCCGGAGAGCCTGGCCCGATCGACTTCCCAGTCGACCTTGGCGAAACCCACCTCGTTGGGCTCGGTGCGATAGGCCATGGCTCGCTTTGGGCGCTAGCGAGACAACCCGATCTCAAAGGTCGTCTGCATGTAATCGATCACGAAGCGATCGAACTCTCAAACCTGCAGCGCTACGCATTGGCTGGCCAGGCGGAGATTGGTATGTCCAAAGCGGTTCTTGCAGCCACCGCCCTTAGATCGACTGCCCTTGAGGTCGAGGCGCACCCTCTGACGTGGGCAGAATATGTTGCGCGCCGGGGCAATTGGGTCTTCGACCAAGTGGGTGTGGCGCTTGACACCGCCGCCGACCGTCTGGCTGTCCAAGGTGCACTGCCGCGATGGATCGCAAACGCTTGGACGCAGGAGCACGATCTCGGTATCTCCCGGCATGGTTTCGATGACGGCCAGGCTTGCCTTTGTTGCATGTACCTGCCATCCGGAAAATCCAAGGACGAGCACCAGCTGATTGCCGAGGAACTCGGAATACCGGAAGCACACGAGCAGGTGAAAACGCTCCTGCAGACCAATGCCGGAGTTCCCAACGACTTTGTAGTTCGCGTGGCTACAGCGATGGCTGTGCCGTTTGAACCGCTAGCCCCGTTTGTTGGCCAGCCCCTGCGCTCCTTTTATCAGCAGGCTATCTGCGGCGGTCTGGTGTTCCAGCTTAGCGAAGGAAGTCGCCGCGTTCGAACTGTGGTTCCGATGGCCTTTCAGTCGGTGCTTGCCGGGATTATGCTTGCCGCGGATTTGGTCAAACATAGTGCGGGGTTTCCCATGAGCCCGACGACGAGCACTCGGGTGAATCTTCTGCGCCCCCTTGGCTCTCACTTGCACGATCCGAAGGCCAAGGACTCCAGCGGCCGCTGCATCTGTAGCGACGACGATTTCATTGCCGCTTACAGGCGCAAATACGGCGAGCGCGTTGATCAGGTAAGCGATGTCTCGGCCGCCTAAGCAGACGCGCACCTCTCTGTAGACGCAGGGGGCGCGGCTTGTGGGCGTGACCATGGGCGCCATTATGACACGCTTGGCCCGCTCCTTTGGCGGCCTATCGTCCTCCGCGCATGATCCCTGTTGCCGACGTGATGATCCAGCACCAGCCGCCATGGCACCAGAGGCTGGTCAAACCTCCGTTGTTGGCCGGTTTGGACAGTGCTGCATCAGGTCTCGACCGACGTCTCGACAGTCAGGGCTGCTTCGACGGGTGTGAAGATGTCAACATCGACCCCAGGCGCCCGAATCGTCACAATCAGGGCGTACCGAGCCAGAGCGTCGACGCGTTCCAGGTAAGGCTTCTCCTTCCACCAGCCCCCGACCGGGAACACGCCGATCGCGTCACGCTCGGCGAGATCGGCGGCGCTGCCCGACCAGAAATCGGCGTGCAACGAGCCGCGATCGCGGAAGGTGCCGAGCAGCCACTCTTCTCCGCCTCCAGCAGGCGCCCCTTCCTCCTCGTCCCGAGCGGCCTGATTGATGCGGGCTCGGAATTCGTCGACTGTCTCGGTCGCTGACTTTACTCTGAACCGAAGACCATGGGACGCGTAACGATGCCGGCGGGTCCATCCGCGTTCACCGGGGTTGGGTTCGATGAAATAGGACAGCGTGACGCGGAGCTCGACCTGGGCAGCGCCGAGCGCCGCGAGCTGCTCCTTCGGCCAAGGCAGGCGATGCAGCTTCATGTCACGCGTTTTGGCAGCCGCGCCGCCCTCGCGCTGGAAAGGCTGAAGCTCATCTTCAACGATAAGCGTGAGGTCGTTCACCGTTGACAGAAGCGCGCGCCCAAGATCTGGCACGCCGTAACCATAGCGCCGCACGAGCGCCTGGATCTCGCCCTTCGCTCCGTTGCACGCATCGATGCGTGCGCGCATCGCCGGAGTCCATTCGGCCGAGTGGACGATCAGGGCGCGAACCGTTTCAGGCCACAGCTCGGGGCGCGCTGATAGAATCAGTCCCGCCATCCGTGCGGCATGGGCCGTTGCCGCGCTCGTATCTCCGAGGGTGGTGAAGTGGCGCAGTTCGGGTCGATAGAAAGTGGTCAATATCTGCAGATCGTCGATCGGCTCGCCAGGCAACACACCGTCATGGGCGAGATTGCCGCCTTCGAAGACGACCTCGGGCTTCACCGGCCACTGCCTGTCCCAAACGACCGAAGTGCGACTGCGCGGCGAGAGCTCGCCGACCGGCGCGATCGGAGCGTAGCCCGCAAAGTCGGTGTCAATGATATCGACCTTTTCTGTGAAAGCGCCGACCGTCAGCGCATTCCAGGCCTGAGAAGGATCATCGACTGCTTCCAGATCGTTGCGCGTCAAATGCTCGGCCGGCATGAGGTCATCGCCGATGTTGCCGGCAGAGAGAACGATCAAGCGTCGCTGCTCCTCTTCGAAACAGAGTTGGTCGATAGCGGCAGACCACGATGTGGGCCTTCCACGCGCCGGACTGGCGCTTGTCACAGCCATTGCGATCGCGCGGCGGCGCTCCGGCGCCTGCACCTCGGCGCGGGCGATCGCTTCCGCGGTGATCGCGCCATAGAGTTCTGGATCGTTTGCCTCGTCTTCTGGCGGAAGGATACGGACACTCTCCAGCCGAAAGGGCAATGGAACTGGATCGCCTCCGACCAGGAGCGGGACCAGATCACCGTACAGGCCGACACCTGCCATTCGCGTCCCGTGGCCGCTCCACGCAGGTGTGTCGTCGCTGCCCCATGCCGGTTTGACGGTGTGCCAGTCTTCAACGGCAAGTGCGGGTTCGATCAACGGGTGGGTGCGACGTACGCCGCTGTCGAGAATGCAGACCGCAATATCGGATTGAGGCGGTCTGACGCGCCCGAGAAGCTCGTCGCTCCAGTCCCTTTGCTCCGCGCCACCAAGGCCCATGAAGAAGGACGGCGTATCCTTCGCGCGCCGCAGCTCGGCGACGACATCGCTGTGCGCAATCATGCGGTCGAGCATTGCCGTGCTGGCGAGTGCCAGCATGACCACCCGCTCCGGAAACCTGACCGCATGCGTGCGCAAAGTGATGTTCAGGGCTTCGGCAATGTGCTCGAAGTTCTCGCGGCGACCGTCGCGCAGCCAGACTTCCCACCACACCTGCTCGTCAGCGGCCTGGGGGAAGAGGTCGTCGTGGTCGGTAAACAACGATCGTGCAGTCGCCAGCCTGACTGTCTCCATGCGGGAGACGAGCGGCTCGTTGCGCGGTCTGCCGCGGTCAGTGTCAACGTCTCGATACGCCTCGACTTTCCGCAAATAATAGGCTTGCGCGCTTTGCGGCAGGAACACCGACGCTGTGATGGGAGCACCGGGTTGAGTTGGCTCATGGACGGCGACCAGCTCCATGTGCCGGCGACGATCGGCCAACTGGTCGAGGGCCGCCCGTCCGGACATGGGCAGATCGATCTCGAGGTAAAAGCCAGGCGTGCCGACCGACAGCTGGGGGTCACGCGCCGCAATCTGCTGGCGTGCACTTTCGACCGCTTGTTCGATGGATTGCGTCAAGGCCGCAGCATGCGACGCCCGATCACGCGCCGGCAGCGGCGGTGCATGTATAAGTTGGTTGGGCCGCCGATAGGCTTCCCGAATGCCGTTGTTGCGAAGGTGGATATGGGCGCGGTCGCGCGGAAAATCGTCTGCCATTATGATCTGTGCTGTCGCTACTCAGACAGCGAAGCCTGCCGGCGTTCCTTCAGAGCGTCGATGAGCGCTTCCGAGGTGATCCGCTTCCCCCCCCGCAATATGATGGTTTTTGCAGCGTCGTCGGCCGCGCGGGTGATCTCGGCCTGCGACAGTCTCTCTGCCTGAGAGATCGCCTCGTTCCAGGCAAGCCCTCTGGTGTCGAAGCGGTCGAGTCGAGCCCGAAGCAGCGCCTCGATAATCGGCCGATCGGGCACGGCGTATTCGATGACATCGTCGAAACGGCGGAACAAAGCTCTGTCGAGCAGCTCGGGATGATTTGTTGCCGCAATAATCAGGCTGTGGCTGTCGTCTTGCTCGAGAAACTGCAGAAACGAATTCAGCACGCGCCGAATCTCGCCAACATCCTGGCGTTCGCCTCGACGCGCGCCGATGGCATCGAATTCGTCAAAGAAGTAGACGCCCCGCGTCGCCTGCATTGCATCAAAAACAAGCCGCAGCTTTCCGGCAGTCTCTCCCATGAACTTGGTGATCAAACCATCGAGGACGATCATGAAAAGGGGCAGATGAAGCTCCCCGGCCAATGCCGATGCGGTCATCGTCTTGCCTGATCCTGGCGGGCCGACCAGAAGCAGTTTGCGACGGGGAACAAGCCCGTGCTCGCGCAAGCTTGCTTGTTGGCGCTGCTCTCCCAGCACGCGGTGCAGGCGCGAGCGCAGACTGTCCGGCAAAATCATGTCCGTCAGTCGCAGGTCCGGATAGCGCACATGCAGGAGGCCTGCGAGTTCGCCCTTTGGCTGAAAAAGGGGAACCGGCCGACTGCTCTTGGCAATCCGGGCGTCCCTGCTCTTGGCTGCGTCGACCAGATCCTTGAGCTCCTGAGCAAGCTTGCCATGGCCTTGACGTGCCTCATGCGCAGCAAGCTGCATCGCGATAGAGAGGAAACGATCCTCGTCGCCGGCAATGTGGCTTTTAAGCAGCGTCACGATATGGCGGGCCGTGGTCATGGCTCTCTTCTGGGGTATCCGTTTACTTGGCGAAGCGCATGCAACCTAAACGCTTTCAACGGCGATTTGTAACGCGCAATGGTGTTTTTTCTCTTGTCGATGTTCGCCCGTGGCAACTTCAGCGGTGAACTGTTGCGCCGCGGTCATAGGCCAGCCGGAATAACGCCGGCCAGCAGACAACAGTCCGCATCTTCGAGCGCTCGAAGTCTGGCCACTCACGCAGCGTGTCGGGTCCGAACGCTCCAAAGCCGCCCCGCCTGGCAGGTCCATGCGACCGATTGCGGGCGTGCGGCCATAAGGTCTACGCGGGCTCGCATGGCTGCCCGCGCCGCTGGCTAAAAAGCTGTACACCATCTCACGAAACACCAGGTCCGCTCCTTTGCCGGCCGACGGTCCATGAAATCCCCTCCCCACTCACGACACCGGAGACCTCCTTGCCCACATGGCGCTCAAGCACCGGCCGCCATGGCACCAGCGTGAACTCGCGCGACTTTTCAACGACGGCATATTTTCCGCTGGCAAGCTCGACGGAGCGGCGGAGCGTACCCTCTACTCGTCCTCCGGATCGCGCTTCGGCATAGGGCAGGCCAAGTTCCTCCGACAGTTGGCCAGCAACACGGTTCAGTTCTCGCTGGCGCAGGATCGAAAGCATGTTGGCTCGATAGACGATCCCATCCTGTTCTTTATGCGCGAGGCCTTGCGCGATCAGCCACTGCCGCCGGCGAGCTTGCGCCTCTCTCACGTCGCGGCCGAAGCCGGATCCGTGCAAAGGCTCGGGTCTATCGGCAACCAGCTCCCGGTCGAGCCAGGTGGCGCCGTTGAAGCTGACCTGTCGCTCCAGCGCCATTGAGGAGAGCTTGTCGGCAACGACAGGCTCGGCCCTGGCCCGCTGGCCCTCATAATTCGCGACGCGATCGAGATGGTCCGGCGCGATGAGCCAGGTGCCGTTCGGCTCTCGCTCGACGCCGCCGGTCGCGCGGCGGATCGCCTCCAGCCGCCGCACATGCGTTCGCGCAAAGCTCTCGGTGGCGGATGGGTCATGCTTCAGGTGCATATCGACGTCGTAACGGCCGCCATGCGCGGCGGCGATTTCGGCGATGGTACGATCGACCTGCCTCGGCTCGGTGTTCCTTGGCGCGACACGCACGATGCAGCCATTAGGCATCGTTTCCATCGCCTCGCCTCTACCGATGTTGATCCAATGGCTCTTACCGTCGACGGCGTCGACGATCATGTAATGGCGGTCATTGATCTCGTCGGCCAGTCCACGCGCGACAACGCGACCGACGAGAGACTGGACGGGCTCGCCGGATCGATCGTGGATCACCCAGTCGGCGGCCCTGCGGGCAAGCCCCTTGCCGGTCAGTTCGCGGTGCATGGTCTTGATGATGTCGCCGCGTTCGCCGGTGCGGCGCAGCGTGGCTTCGAGCTCATCGTCGAGGCGCCAGGAGCCAGCGCCGACCTCCGCGGCCAGACCCATCCGCTCGAGCTTGCGCAGCCGTCCCTGGTGCAGCGTCTGGCGAATGGCGTCGGGACCGCCCGGCGAGACCAGGCCGTCATCATCACGCATGCTGAGCAGCCGACGGTCGATGCTGGTGAAGCGTTCCTGCTCCATTTCCCGGCGCAGGCGAAGCTCAATCTCGCGGTCGGTTCGCGGACCGAGATCGAGGCTGACCAGCTCGGCCGCCCGCTCGCGGATGCCAGATGAGATATATTCGCGCGCGATGACCAGGTTCTCGCCACGGTCGTCCCTGCCACGGACGATGATGTGGCTGTGCGGGTGGCCGGTGTTGAAATGATCGACCGCGACCCAGTCGAGCTTCGTGCCGAGGTCTTCCTGCATCTGCGCCATGAGCCGCCGCGTCAGCGCCTTGAGGTCGTCGTACTCGATGCCGTCTTCGGCAGCGACGATGAAGCGGAACTGATGGCGGTCGCCGTCCGCGCGATCGATGAACGCCTTGCCGTCGACGCGGCCGCTGTCGGCGCCGTAGAGCTCGCCAGGTTCACCTTCGCGGGTGACCCCGTCGCGCTGAAGATAGCGTAGATGGGCACGCGCCCCGTCCGCGCCCTTGCCGGCGAGCTTGACGACCCGCGCCTTGACGATCACCCGGCGCTGGCGGAAGGCGGCATACCGGTCGCGCGATTTCAGCAGTGCGGCGGCCGCCCCGCCGCGCCCTGTCCGGCTTCCTGTGAAGCGACCACCGCGTTGCGGCCGGCCGCCAGCCCGGTTGATCGCCGCACGAACCTGGCCGGCATAGCGTTTGCCGGCCTTCGAGCCGCGCGACCCGATTTTGCCGAGCTTCGGCCTGAACTCGTCATCCTTAATGCGAGCCTCCCAGACATATCAAGCAAAATCAGACACTTACACGTCCAACCCTCTTGGCACCGGCGGCAGCCTCCCGGAAAAACGATGTGCAGACAAAGATTTAACCGCCTCCTGGAGGCGGTACCTTTATCTTGCCGTACGCGCCCAGCCCCGCCAGACGCGCCCCCGTCCGCCATGGCTAACGCACCGGCTCCTTCGGCTGCGCGCCGTCCTTGCCGAGCGGCACGAAGAGATCGCCGTTTCGCACGCCTGAGTGAACACCGTCATGAATGAAGAACAGCGACCGTCCGAGAGGAGCGATTTGCGCCTTTGGAGCGACAGATTGGCTTTCGAACGCCTCGATGTCGGCCGCCGAAACTCCGGCCGCCTTGAGTTGGTCGAGGTACTCGACGGTCTCTTCTGGCAGCGGTTTGCCACGCTTCAAATGCTCGTCGTAGCGCTCGGGACCGGCATTGTAGGCGCCAAACAGGCCAGGAAATCCGAAGCGGTCATACATGGCACTGAGATAGGCCGTGCCGGCCAGGATATTGTCGCGCGGATCGTGGGGGTTAGGCCCAAGGCCGTGTTCGACCCGCATCTCTTCATAGGTGCCGGGCATCACCTGCATGAGGCCCATGGCGCCAGCGGGGGAGGTGATGGGGCGGCCGCCGCGCATTGTCTTGCCGCCGCTTTCGGCAGCCATGACGGCATAGATCCAGGCTTGGGGAATATGGAAGCGCCGGCTTGCTTCCGATACCAACGTCTGCCACTTTCGCAGCTGCGGACTTTGGGAGATGGCGACCGGCTCAGCGCCGGTCGAGGCGGAACAGGCGCATGGCGCAATGGCGATCATGCCCAACAAGAGGAGGGTCACTCGGTCCATAGTGGTACGAGCCTCCCGATGACATTTTGAGTGGGAACAGGCCCGAAATAGCGGCTGTCGAAGGAGCGGTTTTTGTCGCTGCCGAGCAGGAAAACCTCGTTATCCCCGAGCGCTCGGCAGCCGTTCCACCATGGCAAAGGTCGGCCTTCGGCGTCGATTTTGAGCCGGCGCGCGACGATGTCGCCGCCGATGATGATGGCGTCATTGAAGGCGCAGACATTATCGTCCGGCAGCGCTGCAAGACGTTTTGCCAGCGGCACATTGCGAGGCAGATAGCTGCGCTCGGCGGCGAGATACGCCGCGTATTCAGGCGGGCGCACGAGCACGAGATCGCCACGCGCCAGCGCTCCCGCAGCGATGCGGTAAAGGCCGATCGGCGCGCTGGCCGAGGCGTTCCAGACCAGCCAAGGGGCGGGCTTTCCCAGCGCCGTGAAGCCCAAAAGACCGAGACCGGCCGCGGCCAAGGCGACCGTCTTACGGGCTCGAACACGCCTCAGGCGGCTGCCGATCAGATGGATGGAAGGGCGCCGCCTCATGAACGGCCTCCCGTGCCGCCCTGGCCGGAACCGGCCTTGCCATCGCCGGCGATGGAGTGCTGCGGGTGTCCTTTCGACCAATGGTCGAGTTCGTCGATGTGATAGCGGACATAGCGGCCGTGCTTGCGGAATTTCGGGCCGCCGCCCTTGAGCCGCATCTTTTCGAGCGTGCGCTGGGAGAGCCCGATATAGAAGGCGGCTTGGGCTGTACTGAGA
>NZ_RZQY01000155.1:0-10428 GCF_003998575.1 Mesorhizobium sp. M7A.F.Ca.CA.001.10.2.1
TTGTCGAGGCGACCAGCGGCAACACCGGCATTGGCCTCGCCATGGTCTGCGCGCAGAAGGGCTATCCGCTGGTCGTCACCATGGCCGACAGTTTTTCGGTCGAGCGCCGCAAGCTGATGCGCATGCTGGGCGCCAAGGTGGTGCTGACGCCGCGCGCCGAAAAAGGTTTCGGCATGTACAAGAAGGCGGTGGAACTGGCCGAGGCCAATGGCTGGTTCCTCGCCCGCCAGTTCGAGACGGCCGCCAATGCCGCCATCCACGAGGCGACGACGGCGCGCGAGATCGTCAATGATTTCGCCGGCTCGCGGCTAGATTGCTTCGTCACCGGCTATGGCACCGGCGGCACGGTGGTAGGCGTGGCGCGCGTGCTGCGCCGCGAGCGCCCGGAAACCCGCATCGTGCTCTCCGAGCCGGCCAACGCGCAGCTCATCGGCAGCGGCAAGGTCCAGCAGCGCGGCGCCGATGGTGCCCCCGCCGCCAGCCATCCGGCCTTCGAGCCGCACCCGATCCAGGGCTGGACGCCGGACTTCATCCCCAACGTGCTGCAGGAGGCGATCGACACTAGCCTCTATGACGAGGTGATGCCGATCGCCGGGCCCGAGGGCATCAAATGGGCCAGGGAACTGGCGCGGAAAGAGGGCATCTTCACCGGCATTTCCGGCGGCGCCACCTTCGCCGTGGCACGGCAGGTCGCGGAGAAGGCGCCGGCCGGCGCGGTGATCCTGTGCATGCTGCCCGACACCGGCGAGCGCTACATGTCGACGCCGCTGTTCGATGGCATCGAGGCCGAGATGGATGCCGAGGAGGCCGCCCTGTCGCGCTCGACGCCCGGCTGCCAGTTCCCGGCGACTTGACGGGAGATCTGGTATGGACGCCATGCAAGAAAACCTCGGCCTGGTGGCCGAGGAAACGCTCGATCCCCTAGACTGGGCCGATGTGCAGGCCCTGTCGCACCGCGTCATCGACGATGCGGTCGATTATCTCCGCGATGTGCGCGACCGCCCGGTCTGGCGGGAGATGCCGGCCGATGTGAGAGAGGCCTTCTCGGCGCCGCTGCCGCGCTCGCCGGCGCCGCTTGCCGCCGTCTATGGCGAGGTCTCGCGCACGGTGATGTCCTATCCGATGGGCAACATCCATCCGCGCTTCTGGTCCTGGTACATGGGGTCGAGCAACTTCACGGGGGCGCTTGGCGATTTCCTGGCGGCCATCCAGGGCTCCAACCTCGGCGGCGGCAACCACGCGGCCGGGCTGATGGACAGCCAGGTGGTGAACTGGTGCAAGCAGATGCTGGGCTTTCCGGCTTCTGCCGGCGGCACGCTGGTCAGCGGCGGCTCGATGGCCAACATCATAGGGCTGACCGTGGCGCGCAACGTCAAGGCCGGCATCGACGTGCGCGAGCATGGCGTTGCTGCCATCGAGAAGCCGCTGCGCTTCTACGGCTCGGAGCAGATACACTCGTGCCACCGCAAGGCGATGGAGGCACTCGGCCTCGGCAACCGGGCACTGCGCCGCATCCCGACCGATAGCGGGCTGCGCATCGATATCGCTGCCTTGCGTGCGGCGATCACTGAGGACCGCGCAGCAGGGTTCAAGCCGGCCTGCGTCATCGGTACGGCCGGCACCGTCAACACCGGGGCGATCGACGATTTGCAGGCGCTTGCGAAGCTGGCACATGAGGAAGGCCTCTGGTTCCATGTCGACGGCTGCATCGGCGCGCTGATCGCCATTGCGCCTGAAAACGCGCATCGCGTCGCCGGCATCGAACGGGCGGATTCGGTCGCGCTCGATCCCCACAAATGGCTGCACGCCCCATTTGAGGTCGGCTGCGCCCTGGTCAGGGATGCCGCGGCGCATCGCCGGACCTTCGCGGTGACGCCGGAGTATCTCGAATCGACGCCGCGCGGCCTTGCTTCCGGCGAATGGCTGCATGATTACGGCCTGCAGACGTCGCGCGGTTTTCGCGCGCTGAAGGTGTGGATGGCGCTGAAGGAGCACGGCGTCGAGAAATTCGGCCGCCTGATCGACCAGAACATTGCCCAGGCCGTCTATCTTGCCGGCTTGATCGAGGCCGCGCCACAGTTGCAACTGGCGGCATCGCCGACCGTCAACATCGTCTGCTTCCGCTATCAGCCCGGTCTGACAGGCGAGGCTCTGAAGGCGCTCAACACGGAGATCATGCTGCGGCTGCAGGAACAGGGCATTGCGGCCCTTTCGGACACCACGGTGCATGGCGAGCACTGGTTGCGCGTGGCGATCACCAATCATCGCACACGGCGCGAGGATCTCGACCTTCTGGTGCATGAAACGGTGCGGCTGGGGCAAGACATCGCAACGCAGGGTTCCGCGCCTTCCTAGTTACGGGCAGGCATGCGATTCTGCCGCGATGATTCGGGAGATCCAGGTCGTGACGCTGTTTCGTATGGTTGCACTGGCGGCGCTGGTCTTCACCGCCTCGGCGCAGGCCGCAGACATGGCCTTCTTCGTGAAGAACCTGCGCAAGGAATCTGTCGCGGTCGAGCTGTTCAGCCGCGACCGTGAGACGGTCTGGCCGGGCAATGACAAGGTGTTCCTGATCGAACCCGAGTCGCAGAAATCCGTGCCGCTGTCCTGCAATCAGGGCGAACAAATCTGCTATGGCGCCTGGGCCGACGGCAACGACAGCCTCTCGGCCGGCGTCGGGCCGGACAATGACCAGCCCTGCGACACCTGCTGCTTCATCTGCGTGGAACACTCGACCGAGACGATCGATCTGGTGCCGTAGAGCGCGGAAGTTTCGTTGGACCCAAATTAAGTCAGGGATCGGCCCGTCCGGTCCACTTCCGCGATTCAGCGCTGCATGCAATGGTCGCCCCGCGGCCGGGTGGGCCGCATATTCGGGGGTTATCATGTTTCATGCCTATGCGCGCCGCATGCTGGCCGCGCTGTCCTTCGTCATGCTGGTTGCGTCGGCGGCGCAAGCCGACGATGTCACCTTCGCCATCAAGAACAGCCACCCGAACGCCATGCGCGTCGAGCTCTACAGCCAGGATCGCGACTATGTCTGGCCGGGCGAGGACAAGGACTATTTCCTCGACGACGGCGAGACCAAGCAGCTGCCGATATCCTGCAACGCGGGCGAATCGATCTGCTACGGCGCCTGGGTCGATGGCGACGAGGGCACCTATTGGGGCGTCGGTCCCGGCAACACGGAAAAATGCGAGGATTGCTGCTACACCTGTAGCGGCGGCGAGACCGAGGAGATCGAGCTGGTCCCCTGACCGGTTTGCCAGCTTGACGGTCTTCGGGCCGGAGCCATAGCCTGTGCAAATACCCAGCGCGCGCCGCCTCGAACTGTTCAGACGCGACGTGCTTCAGGCAAAAGGAGCCCAGCTATGGCCGGCATGGTCGAAAGCGACAAGATCGACGTCGGGTTTTCCGGCAAGCGCTGCATCCACTCGCGCAACTGCGTGCTCGGCGATCCGCATGTCTTCGTGCCCAACGCGCCGGGCCAATGGATCCATCCCGAAGCGGCCAGCGTCGAGAAGATCGTCGCCATCGCCGAAAGCTGCCCGTCGGGCGCCATCACCTATGTCAGGAAGGATGGCGGGCCGCAGGAGCAATCACCGGTGGTCAATACGGTGCGGCTGCGGGAAAACGGCCCGCTGGCGGTACACGCCGAGATCGTGCTCGACGGCGAGACTTCTTATCGTGCCACGCTCTGCCGCTGCGGCGCTTCGGAGAACAAGCCGTTCTGCGACGGCAGCCACAACAAATCCGGTTTTGCCGCCACCGGCGAGCCGCCGCTGAAGGACACGCTGGCGCTCGAAGCGAGGAACGGTCCGCTGAAAGTGACGCCGACCACCAATGGCCCGCTCAAGCTTGAGGGCAATCTCGAGATCGTCACCGGAACCGGCCATACGGTCGATCGTACGCAACGCGCCTTCCTCTGCCGCTGCGGCCATTCCGCCAACAAACCGTTCTGCGATGGGACGCACAAGAAGGTGGGGTTTGTGGGGTAGCTGCGATCTCCCTCCTTGAGGGGGAGATGGCCGGCAGGCCAGAGGGGGTCGTCTCGCGTAGAGCGCTGGCTTCCTCTTTCGCCTCGTATGAAGTCGCATCCAGTCTTGCCGACCCCCTCTGTCGCCTTTGGCGACATCTCCCCCTCGAGGGGGGAGATTACCCGTGGCCCAGCGCTCGCGGCTTTATCGCCCGCTCCGTATCGGCTAAGGGCAGGGACAAATAAATTGCCACCCGGACCGCCGCCAAAAATGACCGCCAAGACCAAGCCAAAGCCGCTGTTCCTCGGGATCGACACCGGCGGCACCTATACCGATGCCGTGTTGTGGTCTGAAACGGAAGGCCCGCAAGAAGGCCCGAACAAGGGCAAGGTGCTGGCCAAGGCCAAGGCGCTGACCACAAGGCATGATCTTGCCGTCGGCATTTCCGGCGCCGTCGATGCGGTGCTGCAGAAAGCCGGAACCGATCCGGCTCATATCAAGCTGGTGTCGATGTCGACGACGCTTGCCACCAACGCGCTTGTCGAGGGCCAGGGCGGCCGCGTCGCGCTGGTGATGATCGGCTTTTCCGAGGGCGACCTCGCCCGCGACGGGCTGAAGGCCGCGCTCGGCACCGATCCGGTGGTGTTTTGTCCGGGCGGCCACGACGTGCACGGCAATGCCGCCAGGCTCGATCTGTCCGGACTGGAAGCGGCGTTGCCGGAACTCGGCGCCTCGGTGTCCGGCTTTGCCGTCTGCGCCTATTTTGCCACCCGCAATCCGGCGCATGAGATCGCCGCCCGCGAGTTGATCCGCGAAAAGACAGGCCTGCCGGTCACATCGAGCCACGAGCTGTCGGCCAAGCTCGGCGGTCCGCGCCGGGCGCTGACCACTTTGCTCAACGCCAGGCTGATCTCGATGATCGACCGCCTGGTGGCGGCAACCGAAGGTTTTCTTGGAGAACGCAACATCGCGGCACCGCTGATGGTGGTGCGCGGCGATGGCGCGCTGGTTTCGGCCGCTTTTGCCCGCCAGCGGCCGATCGAGACCATCCTGTCCGGCCCGGCCGCCAGCCTGGTCGGCGCCCGCCACATGACCGGGCTCGACAATGCTGTGGTCTCCGACATCGGCGGCACCACAACCGACGTCGCCGTGCTCGACGGCGGCCGTCCCAGGCTCGACCCGGAAGGCGCCACCGTCGGCGGCTTCCGCACCATGGTCGAGGCTGTCGCCATGCGCACCTTCGGCCTCGGCGGCGATTCCGAAGTGACGCTGGAGGACGGCGTGCTCAACCCGAAGATCCTGCTCGGGCCGCGCCGCCTGGTGCCGCTGGCGCTGGCCGGCATGGCGCACGGTACAGCTGTCACCTCCGAACTCGAACGCCAGCTGCGGGCGCCCAATCCCGGCCGCATGGACGGCCGCTTCGCGGTGCGCACCGGCGTGCCGGACCGGCTCGCCGCAGGCCTGACCGGCGCCGAAGCCAAGCTCTACGAGCTGATTGGTGCCGTGCCGCTCGCCGTCGACAGGCTTTTGACCTCGAACGCGCAGAACGCGACGCTGAACCGGCTGGTGTCGCGCGGGCTGGTGCATGTCGCCGGCTTCACCCCGTCGGACGCTGCCCACGTGCTCGGCAAGCAGGCGAACTGGGATCCCATCGCCGCGCGCCTCGGCGCCGAACTGTTCGCCCGCAAGCGTGACGGCCGTGGCCAGAACATCGCAGCTTCGCCGGAAGCGATTTCGGAACGGGTGCTGGTGACGCTGACGCGCTGGTCGGCCGAGTATATCCTCGAGACCGCCTTTGCCGAGGATGGGCTCGATGGCGCGTCGACGGTGGCGCATGCCTTGGTGCAGCGCGCGGTCGACGCCCATCCCGGGATTGCCCGCCTGAGCGTTGCGCTCGACCGCCCGGTCATCGGCCTCGGCGCCTCGGCGCCGCTGCACTATGCCGGGCTGCCGCCGCTGATCGGCAATGACTGCGTGGTGCCCAGGGATACCGATGTCGCCAACGCGCTCGGCGCCGTCGTCGGCCAGGTCAGGGTTTCGGCCGAGGCGCGGGTCAGCCAGCCCATGGAAGGGCTGTTTCGTCTCGCCTCGGGCGAGACCGTGCGCGATTTCCTCGACGAGGCGACAGCGATCGCGGCGGCCGAGGCCGATGTCCGCGCCATCGTCGCGGAGCGCGCTATGGAGGCCGGCACCGACAGCGCCGAGATCGACGTCGCCACCGAATTCCGCGTCTCGACCGTCGAAGCCCAGCGCATGTTCATCGAGGCGCATGTGGTGGCGGTGGCCTCGGGAAGGCCAAGGATTGCGGTTTGAGCGGGGCGGCGAAATACGCCACCTTCACCCTAAGCTGAATTGACCCGGCAAACCTGACATGCCAAAGGCCCGCAAAGCCTTTCATCTGGAGTAGCCTGATGACCGACCGCATCGAGATCGCCGGATTGCGGATTGCCCGCGAGCTGCATGAGTTCGTGGCCAGGGAAGCGCTGCCGGGCACGGGCGTCGAAGCGGACGCCTTCTGGAACGGTTTTTCGGCCATCATCCATGATTTGGCGCCGAAGAACCGGGCGCTGCTGGCAAAGCGCGACGCCATCCAGGAACAGATAGACGGCTGGTATCGCGAGCATGGCGCGCCGGTCGACATGGAGGCCTACAAGGGCTTCCTGAAAGAAATCGGCTATCTCGTTCCCGAAGGCCCGGCCTTCAGCGTATCGACCGACAATGTCGACCCCGAAATTGCTGATGTTGCCGGACCGCAGCTGGTCGTGCCGGTGATGAATGCGCGCTATGCGCTCAACGCCGCCAATGCGCGCTGGGGTTCGCTCTACGACGCGCTCTACGGCACCGATGCCATCCCCGAAACGGATGGCGCCGAAAAGGGCAAGGGCTTCAATCCGGCGCGTGGCGCCAAGGTCGTTGCCTGGACGAAGACCTTTCTCGACGAGGCTGCCCCGCTCACCCTAGGCAAATGGGCCGGCGTCAATGGTCTGTCGCTGGCGCAAGGTGCCTTGCGGCTGAGCGCCGGCGCCGGCTCGACGACGCTGGCCGACCCCAGGCAATTCGTCGGCTACCGTGGCGACGCGGCCAATCCCGATGCGGTGCTGCTGGTGCGCAACGGCCTGCACATCGAGATCGCGATCGACCGCAACAACCAGATCGGCCGCACCGATCCGGCTGGCATCGCCGATGTCATCCTGGAATCGGCGCTGACCACCATCCAGGACTGCGAGGATTCGGTCGCGGCGGTGGATGCGCCAGACAAGGTCGTCATCTACCGCAACTGGCTCGGCCTGATGAAGGGCGATTTGGCGGAAGAGATCACCAAGGGCGGCAAGAGCTTTGTCCGCAAGCTCAATCCTGACCGCTCCTACACCGCGCCCGCCGGCGGCACGCTGACCGTGCCCGGCCGCTCGCTGATGCTGGTCAGGAATGTCGGCCACCTCATGACCAACCCGGCGATACTGGATCGCGACGGCAACGAGGTTCCGGAAGGCATCATGGATGCGGCGATGACGGCGCTGATCGCGCTGCACGATGTAGGGCCGAACGGCCGCCGCGCCAATTCCCGCGCGGGCTCGATGTATGTCGTGAAACCCAAGATGCATGGGCCCGACGAAGTCGCTTTCGCCGTCGAGATCTTCGACCGCGTCGAAGCGCTGCTCGGTATGGCCAGGAATACCATCAAGATGGGCATTATGGATGAGGAGCGGCGCACCACCGTCAACCTCAAGGAGGCGATCCGCGCCGCAAAAGCGCGCGTCGTGTTCATCAACACCGGCTTCCTCGACCGCACCGGCGACGAGATCCACACCTCGATGGAAGCCGGCCCGATGATCCGCAAGGGCGACATGAAGCAGGCCGCCTGGATTTCCGCCTACGAGGCGTGGAATGTCGACATCGGGCTGGAATGCGGCTTGGCCGGCCACGCCCAGATCGGTAAGGGCATGTGGGCGATGCCGGATTTGATGGCGGCGATGCTGGAACAGAAGATTGCCCACCCCAAGGCCGGCGCAAACACTGCCTGGGTGCCGTCGCCAACGGCGGCGACGCTGCATGCCACGCACTATCACAAGGTCGACGTCCACGCCGTGCAGGCGGCGCTGAAGAACCAGCCCAAGGCGAAGCTCGACGACATCCTGTCGGTGCCCGTGGCCGTGCGGCCGAACTGGTCGCCCGAAGACGTCCAGAAGGAACTCGACAACAACGCGCAGGGCATTCTTGGCTATGTCGTCCGCTGGATCGACCAGGGCGTCGGCTGCTCGAAAGTGCCTGACATCAACGATGTCGGCCTGATGGAAGACCGCGCCACATTGCGTATTTCCTCACAGCACATCGCCAACTGGCTGCACCACGGTGTGTGCAGCGAGGACCAGGTGATGGCGACGATGAAGCGCATGGCTGACATCGTCGACCGCCAGAACGAGGGCGACCCGCTTTACCAGCCGATGGCGGCCGATTTCGCCAAGTCGATCGCCTTCCAGGCCGCTTGTGACCTGGTCTTCAAGGGCCGCGTCCAGCCCAATGGCTACACCGAGCCGGTGCTGCACGCGCGGCGGCTGGAACTGAAGGCGCAGCAGAGCTGAATAGGCCAGTGTCGTGTATGGGCGGCGGGTTTTCGGCCTGCTTTCTCCGGGGTGAGGCGTCAGGGAGCTGTATGGTCCAGGAGCCGGATGGTGGGATCGCGACGGTGTTCGGAGTTGACCCGATCGACGCCTTCCACCGTAATCGCGATCGTCCCGTTTTCCACTCTTGCTATCCAGGCCTTCGCTTTCAGATACCAGAGATGAAATTCGAGATGCTCTCGCGGACAGCCTGATAAGCGTTCGAGCTCCACATCTCCGATCCCGGGATTGCTGACGTCGTGCCGGCGCTTCGCGTAAAGCAGCGACAGCAGCCTGGCCTGGATCACGACGTCACGCTCGATGCCTTTGGTGTTGCTGGCTTCCTCGGTCAATTCACGGCGAAGGCCGGCATGGTCCCTGTACGCGATGTCGTATTGTGCGCGTTTGACCGGATCCTTGAGCGTATTGTGGGCTTCCACGATTTCACTGAAACGGGCTTCATCGCCGGTTTCGCGATTGTCTGGATGATAGCGCATCGCAAAATAGCGAAATATGCGCTCCAGCGTTTCCGAATTGGCGTTCGGGCTAACTTCCAAAACTTCGTAGTAGTCAATGAACATAGCGGGCTCCCCGGCCACACCATATTCGCATTGTCTAAATAAGGAATGTCAATGCGGAGGCCAGGACCTTGGTCCGACGCCGATGACATCCACGCTTTCTGGAAGAGGAAGAAAATGGCCGGCGTCCGGTCGGTGGGGGCCGTTGGGTGGTGAGGACGCCGGCCAAGCGGACAATCAGGTCCGCCGCACCGTGGAGATGATCGATTCGCGGAGGCCGGGTTATGGCGTGATCGCGGAAGGCAATGTGGCGAGGTCGGCTTGTCGGCGGACCTACGCCGCCTGCGCCATCCGCTCCGAGCTCATGCGGTAGGAGATCGCTTCGGCCAGATGGATTCGGCCGACGGTTTCGCTGGCGTCGAGATCGGCGAGCGTCCGCGCCACCTTCAGCACGCGATGATAGGCCCGCGCCGAAAAGGCGAGCTTTTCGCTGGCGTCCTTGAGCAGCGACAGGCCGGCGGCGTCCGGCATGGCGATCTCG
This sequence comes from Mesorhizobium sp. M7A.F.Ca.CA.001.10.2.1, assembly GCF_003998575.1. Lineage (NCBI taxonomy): Bacteria > Pseudomonadati > Pseudomonadota > Alphaproteobacteria > Hyphomicrobiales > Phyllobacteriaceae > Mesorhizobium > Mesorhizobium sp. M7A.F.Ca.CA.001.10.2.1. The sequence goes on from NZ_RZQY01000155.1 coordinate 9,635, forward strand.
TCGATGACCGAGGGCGCGCAATGCGCGTTGGTGGTGGCGCGGGTGGCGCCGAGCCGCTCGAAACGTTCGCGTTGGATGGTGCGGGCGCGTGCCACACGCAGCGCCACATCGGCACTTTTCTCCGCCCGGTCGGGCCGGATCAGGTCGCTGGCCGAGACCGCCGGCACTTCGATCCTGAGATCGATGCGGTCGAGCAGCGGACCCGAAATGCGCGCCTGATAGTCGGTACGGCAACGCTCGCCGCGCAGGCAGCGATAGCCCGGCTCGCCGGCCATGCCGCAGCGGCACGGGTTCATCGCCGCCACCAGCTGGATACGCGCCGGATAGGTGACGCGATGATTGGCTCGCGCTATCATGCAGTCGCCGGTCTCCAACGGCTGGCGCAACGCATCAAGCGTCTGCGGCGTGAACTCGGGAAACTCATCGAGGAACAGCACGCCGTGATGGGCCAGCGACACCTCGCCCGGCCGCGCGCGGATACCGCCGCCGACCATCGCCGCCATCGAGGCCGAGTGGTGCGGCGCCCGGAACGGCCGCCGGTCGGTCAGCTTACCTTCGCCGAGCTCTCCTGCCACCGAGGCGATCATCGAGACTTCGAGCAATTCCTTCGGCGCCAGCGGCGGCAGGATCGACGGCAGCCGCTGCGCCAGCATCGATTTGCCGGATCCCGGGGGTCCGATCATGAGCAGATTATGCCCACCGGCGGCGGCCACTTCCAGCGCCCGCTTGGCGGTCTCCTGGCCCTTGATGTCGGCGAGGTCAGGCAAATCCAGAGCGGCGGCATGAATGCCGGG
>NZ_RZQY01000156.1:0-10363 GCF_003998575.1 Mesorhizobium sp. M7A.F.Ca.CA.001.10.2.1
AGGTCGGGCTGTGGCGTTGCCGGCTTGGCCGGCGGCGCGTCGCCGAAGCTCGGCGGCTGCGACAGATCGGGGGCGGCGGGAGCCGTGCCGCCGCCGGCAGGCGCTGCGCCATCCGCCGGCGGCGTGCCGAGCGGCGACAGGCCGGGCATCTCCGGCACCTGGTAGTCGATCGTGCCCGGATCGACGGTCGTTCCCTTGTAGTGCATCACCATTTGCGGGAAGGCGATGGTCAACCCGATCATGATCACCTGGATGCAGACAAAGGGCACCGCGCCCCAATAGATCTGTCCGGTGGTCACCGGCGCGATTTGTTTGCCGGTGAGACGATCGAGATAGGGCACGCGCGCAGCCACCGAACGCAGGTAGAACAGCGCGAAGCCGAAGGGCGGGTGCATGAAGCTGGTCTGCATGTTGACGCCCAGGAGCACGCCGAACCAGATCAGGTCGATGCCGAGCTTGTCGGCGGCGGGCGCCAGCAGCGGTACGATGATGAACGCCAATTCGAAGAAGTCGAGGAAGAAAGCGAGGAAGAAGACGAGCATGTTGACGCCGATCAGGAAGCCGACCTCGCCGCCCGGCAGCGACGTCAAAAGGTGCTCGACCCAGATGTGGCCGTTGACGCCGTAGAAGGTCAGTGAGAACACCCGTGCGCCGATCAGGATGAAAAGCACGAAGGACGATAGCCTTGTCGTCGAGGCCAGTGCCTGCTTGACGACGTCAAGCGACAAGCGCCCCTTTGCCGCCGCCATGATCAAGGCGCCGACGGAACCCATGGCGCCGCCTTCGGTCGGCGTGGCGATGCCCAGGAAGATGGTGCCCAGCACCAGGAAGATCAGCGCCAGCGGGGGGATCAGCACGATGATCACCTGCTGCGCGAGCCTGGACATCATGTTGAAATTCAGGCGTTTGTCGGCAATGGCGACGATGTAGATGAACAGGACTCCGGCAGTCGCGCCGAGAATGTCGGCATTGTCGCCATGCGCCGGCGCCAGATAACGATACGCCGCGTAGGAAACCGCTAATGTGACCAGCAAAGCCACCAGCAGCGACATCACGCCATGGCCGAGTGTACGGGCCTCGAGCGGCAGCGCCGGCATCGAGTTCGGCCGGATGATCGACATGATCAGGATGTAGGACATATAGAGGACGGTGAGCACGAGGCCGGGGATCAGCGCGCCGGCATACATGTCGCCGACCGAACGGCCGAGCTGGTCGGCAAGCACGATCAGCACCAGCGACGGCGGGATGATCTGGGCAAGCGTGCCCGAGGCGGCAATGACACCGGATGCGAGCCGGCGGTCATAGCCATAGCGCAGCATGATCGGCAGCGAGATCAGGCCCATGGCGATGACGGAAGCCGCCACCACGCCGGTGGTCGCTGCCAAAAGCGCGCCGACGAAGATCACCGCATAGGCAAGGCCACCGCGGATTGGCCCGAACAGCTGGCCGATCGTGTCGAGCAGGTCTTCGGCCATACCCGATCGCTCGAGCACGATGCCCATGAAGGTGAAGAACGGAATGGCCAGCAGCGTGTCGTTCGACATCACCCGGCTGCCGTAGAAATTATCCGGCAATGCGTGCAGGAGCGGCCAGGCGAGGTTGATCGATCCTCCGGAATAAGGCGACAGCAGCACGCCGATGAAGAAGAACATCAAGCCGTTGGCGGCCAAGGAAAAAGCGACGGGGTAGCCGATCAGCAGGAAGATGATCAGCGAGGCGAACATGATCGGCGCCATGTTCTGCGCGATGAACTCCATCACGAGCGCACCTCGTCGGCCAGCGCCTTGGCTTCGAGTTCGGCCTGCTCATGCACGGAAATGAACGGATTGGGATCGTCCATGTCGCCGCGCATGATGGCGATCTTCTTGATGATCTCGGAGATGCCCTGCAGCGCGAGCAGGAAAAAACCGACGAGCAGGATGGCCTTGGCCGGCCAGATGATCAGACCGCCGGAATTGTTGGACATCTCGCCGCTGCGAAACGACAGCGACACATAGGGCACGAAATAGATCACCATCAACGTCACGAACGGCATCAGGAAGAAGAGATGCCCGAGTAGGTCGATCCAGTGCTGCACGCGGCGTGAAAACAGGCCGTAGACGACGTCGATGCGGATATGCTCGTTCTGCTTCAGCGTATAGGCGGCGGCCAGCATGAAGGCGGCGCCGAACAGATACCATTGCAGCTCGAGCCAGGCGTTCGAGGATATGTCGAACACCTTGCGGATAATGGCGTTGGCGGCGCTCACCAGGATCGCCAGCAGGATCAGCCACGATATCCACTTGCCGATGAATTCGTTGGCGCGATCAATTGTCCTGGATAGAGCAAGAAGCCCTGCCATGCATTCCTCCCTTGTACCGGAGGCGTGCCGGCTTCCCCCTTTTGTCCGTCACGCCGCGTGGTCCAACGGTATGCCGCGCGTGGACTGACGGGTCAACAAGGATAGAGGGAGCAAATATCATCGCATGGCAGACAGTGCCCAATACCGGCGATCTGCCCTGGCGTCATGCAACCAAAGTCTGACGTTTCAGGCGATTTTGCCGGTGTCGCGGCCGGCGCCGATCAGGATCAGCGTCGTGACCAGGAACAGATACATCCACGCATCGCGCCATTCGACCGGGAAATAGCCGGCCCACAGCGATTCGGCCATGCCGAAGGCGGCCGCGCCGAGTGCCGCGCGCGACGGCGAGAGATATCCGCCGACCGCCGTCACGAACAGGATTTTCAGGCCGTAGACGAGGCCCGAGCCGAAGCTGACATTGCCGTAATAGAGCCCGGCCATCACACCGGCCAGCGCGGCGCAGAAGCCGCCGAACAGGACCGCGTGCCGGAACACCGCGCGCACGTCGACGCCGCACATAGCGGCTGCCCTGGGGTCGTCGGAGACGGCGCGCCAGCGCCGTCCGAAGCTCGATCGGGCAAATGCCCAGCTGGCCAGCGCGATTGCCGCCACCACCACGGCGCAGTCGATGAGCTGGATGAGCGTCAGCGTTGCCCTGAAGGTGGCGCCCTGCGCGAAAACGATAGGCTGCGCCAGCATCGGCGGCAGCCACAGATCGTGCGTGTCGGCGGCGATGCGGCTCGCTTCGGACAGCAGCAGCAGGATGCCGAGCGTCGTCACCACGATTGCATTGGGTGTGCGGTCGGCCAAAGGTTCGAAGACACTGCGCGACAGCACGTGGCTGATCAGCGCGGCATAGAAGAACGCAGCGACGACGCCGAGCGCCACCGCCGCCAGCAGCGTCAGCCACAGCATCTGATAGCCGAAGGCGGCGGTCAGGATCATCGTCTGGCCGCAAAAGGCGAACAACGCGCCATAGGCGAGATTGGTGCGGTGCAGGATGCCGTTGGTCAGCACATAGCCAAAGGCGAGCAGCGCATAAAGCGCGCCCGAATGCAGCCCGTTCAACACCTGCTGGAAGAAATAGAGCATGCAAAACCTCGAAGCATGCCGCCCAAAAGTGCGAAGCGGTCCTGGCCAACGACAGGCTCAAAAGGCTGCGAAGATCATCGCAGCCCAGAGTGAGGGTGCATCGCTGAATCTAACTTGTCAAATACGATTTATAGGTTAGATTTTCGCCATGACGGTATCCTGGACCCCGCACCGCTTCACCGGCGGCCTGCTTGCGCTCGACACAGCGAACACCGTCGTGCTGCGCGGCGATCCGGGGCGAACCTTCGATCGCTTCGACGATCCGGCCGAGATTGCCCGCTTCGCCGATGCGGCGAGCCGCTTTCGCGCTGCCGAACTTGGCGATAGGCCATTGGCGGTATCCTCGGCGGTGGCGATCGCACCCGTCGTGCTGTCGATCCGCGAGGCGACCGACCGGCTGTTTCGTGGAGCGGCGTCGAAGGGCGCGGTTGCCACCACTGATCTGCCCGGATTCCTGAGAGCCTGCGCCGATGGCCTTGCCGGCAGCCGGACCGAGATCGGTGCGCCGGGGAGGCCGTTCGGTGATCCCCTGACGCCGATCGCTTTCGAGGCGGCACTGGCGGTTTCGGCGTTGTCGCTTCTGCGTGACGACACCGTCGCGAGGCTGAGGATCTGTCCCAATTGCACCTGGCTGTTCGTCGACAGAAGCCGCAATTCCAGCCGCCTTTGGTGCGACATGGCGGTGTGTGGCAACAGGCAGAAGGCAAGCCGTCACTATCGTCGCCGTCGCATGGCGGAAAATGAGGTCAGGAATGCGTAGCGGCCTTTCCCGTTCGATCCTTGTCGGCGTGGCACTCATCGCGGCCGTTGCGCTGGGCGCCTGCCGCGATACCGGCAATGACGAAGGCAAGCTGTTCGAGATTTCCGGCAAGATATTCGTCTTCAACTACCGCCTCGCAAGGGCGACTTATGTCGTGACCCTGCGGCCGCTGAAGCCGATGGGAGAGGGCCAGGTCGCGGTCGCCAGCTTCCAGGATCCCGCCGGCGGCGCGCCTCTGGTGGTCGAGCAGAAGGTCTGGCCGAAGCTCGACAAGGTGACGCTGGAGAGCCCGGCACTGACCTGCGTCGTCAAGAACAAGCCCTATGCGATTGCCATCAGCATCAAAGGCGCCGACGGCGCGGTCCTGCAGAAGATCGACACCACGCTGATGTCGACGGAAGACCAGTCGATCCTGCCCGACCGGCCGCTGGTCATCGACCAGCTCTACACCGCCAATCCCGATCTCGTCGGCCATCCCGACGGCAAGCTGCCGGGCGAACCGAAGCCGGATTGCTCGAAGGGCGGCTGACGCGTCGCGGCCATCCGGGCCGCAGCTGAAATTTTCGTGCGCCGGGCAATATCCGCGGACCGGTTTCATACCCGATTCAGGATGGACGCGGACTGTTCGGTGCGCGTTGCCTGGCATCTGCGATTTTGTTTGACCTGCCTTGCAAGGGGAGAAAGGATGCGTCATCCGACCCCGACGTTGGCTGCCTGCCCCGCGTGGCCTCCGCAGAGGAAATGCCTGATGACGCTGCACGACGTCGCGCTCGACGACAAGTTCGATCTCGCAAAGGAGCGCATCTTCCTGTCCGGCGCGCAGGCGGTCATCCGCATGCTGCTGATGCAGCGCGAGCGTGATCGCCGCGCCGGCCTGAACACGGCCGGTTTCGTCTCCGGCTATCGCGGTTCGCCGCTCGGCGGCCTCGACATGCAGCTTTGGAAGGCGAAGAAACAGCTCGCCCAGGCTGACATCGTCTTCCAGCCGGGTCTCAACGAGGAGCTTGCCGCCACCGCTTGCTGGGGAACGCAGCAGACGGAACTGCTGGGCGAGGGCACTCATGACGGCGTCTTTTCGGTCTGGTACGGCAAGGGACCGGGTGTCGATCGCTCAGGCGACGTGTTCCGCCACGCCAACCTCGCCGGATCGTCGAAGCATGGCGGCGTGCTTGCGCTGATGGGCGATGACCATATGGCCGAATCCTCGACCAATGCGCACGCCACCGAATTCCTGTTCGTCGACACGATGGTGCCGATCCTCAATCCCGCCGGTGTCCAGGAGATCATCGATTACGGGCTCTACGGCTTTGCCATGTCGCGCTTTGCCGGTACCTGGGCGGCGATCAAATGCGTCAAGGACAACATCGAATCGACGGCCTCGGTCGATGCCTCGCTCGAGCGGCTGAACATCGTCGTGCCGGATTTCGACATGCCATCAGGCGGTCTCAACATTCGCCACGAGATCGATATGCTCGGTCAGGAGGAGCGGCTGCATGAGCACAAGCGCGCCGCGGCTTCCGCCTTCATCCTTGCCAACGGGCTGAACCGCATCGTCTATTCGGGCGGCCGCAACCCGAAGATCGGCATCATCACGCTGGGCAAGAGCTATCTCGATGTCCGTCAGGCGCTGGAGGACATCGGCATCGACGAGGCGGCCGCCAACCGCATCGGCGTGCGGCTGTTCAAGGTCGGCTGCCCCTGGCCGCTCGACCTGCATCACATCGCCGATTTCGCCCGCGGCCTCGACACCATTGTCGTCGTCGAGGAGAAGCGCTCGCTGATCGAAGTGCAGCTGCGCGAAAGCCTTTATGGCACTGCCACCCAACCGGTCATTATCGGCAAGAAGGACGAGCGCGGCGACTGGCTGTTTCCGGCCAAGGGCGCGCTCGATCCCAACGAGATCGCCATTGCGCTTGGCGAGAGGATCGTCAGGACCATCGGCCCGTCCGAAGAGATTTCGGCGCGGGTGGCGAAGCTGCGCCAGTTCCAGGCAATGCTCACCGAGGCCACCGACATCGGCTCGCGCACACCGTTCTTCTGTTCCGGTTGCCCGCATAATTCGTCCACCAAGGTGCCGGACGGCTCTATCGCCGCGGCCGGCATCGGCTGCCACTTCATGGCGCTGTGGATGGACCGCAACACCGTCGGTTTCACGGCCATGGGCGGCGAGGGCGCGCAATGGGTCGGCCAGGCGCCGTTCTCCAAGCGCGAGCACATCTTCCAGAATCTCGGCGATGGCACCTACAACCATTCCGGTACGCTGGCGATCCGCTTCGCGCTGTCGAGCGATGCCAACATCACCTACAAGATACTCTACAATGACGCCGTCGCCATGACCGGCGGCCAGCCGCACGAAGGCGGCCTGACCGTCGACATGATCGCCAGGCAGGTGCGCGCCGAAGGCGTCGACCGAATCGCCATCGTCACAGATGAGCCCGGCAAATATGCCGGCAAGGCCGAATTCCCGGCCGGCGCCACCATCCATCACCGCGACGACCTCGATCTCGTCCAGCGCGAGCTGCGCGATGTCAAAGGCGTCTCCGTGCTGCTCTACGACCAGACCTGCGCCGCCGAAAAACGCCGCCGCCGCAAGCGCGGCACCTTCCCCGATCCCGACAAGCGGGTCTTCATCAACGAGCTGGTCTGCGAGGGCTGCGGCGATTGCGGCGTGCAGTCGAACTGCGTCTCGATCCAGCCGGTCGAGACCGAATTCGGCCGCAAGCGCAAGATCGACCAGTCGAGCTGCAACAAGGATTTCTCCTGCGTCAACGGCTTCTGCCCCTCCTTCGTCACTGTGCACGGCGCCAAGATCCGCAAGGCCGAGGGCCTTGCCGGCAAGGCCGATCCGCTGGAAGGCGTGCCCGTGCCGGCGCAATTCCCGCTTGGCGAGCAGGGCTGGGCGGCGATCATCGACGGCGTCGGCGGCACCGGCGTCGTCACCGTCGGTGCGGTGCTCGGCATGGCGGCGCATCTCGAGGACAAAGGCTGCGGCATGATCGACATGGCCGGCCTCGCCCAGAAGGGTGGCTCGGTGTTCACGCATGTCCGCATCGCCCGCACGCCGGACGACATCCATGCCATCCGCGTCTCGGCCGGCAAGGCCGATCTGGTGCTTGGCTGCGATCTCGTCGTTTCGGGCGCCAAGAAGGTGCTGACCGCAGTGCGCGAGGGCCACACCATCTTCGTCGCCAACACCGCCGAGATCATGCCTGGCGAATTTGCCCGCTCGGCGGATTTCTCGTTGCCGATAGGCCGCCTGAAGAAGGCGATCCGCGCGGCCGCGGGCGACGACAAGGCGCATTTCTTCGACGCCACCCGCACCGCCACGGCACTTTTCGGCAATTCGCTCGGCGCCAACATGTTCATGCTCGGCTTTGCCTTCCAGCATGGCGGCCTGCCGCTGTCCGCCGAGGCGGTCGAGAAGGCGATCGAGCTCAATGGCGAAGCCGTGGCGATGAACGTTGCCGCGTTCCGCTGGGGACGTCGCGCTGCCCATCAGCCGGAATTCGTGCGCGGCCTCGTTGCCCAGCCGGGTCCAGCCGTCGCTGGAAAGGCCGGCCCGGGCACGGATGTCGCCGAGACACTGGACGATATCATCGCCCGCCGCGTCGCCTTCCTGACAGCCTATCAGAACGCCCCCTATGGCAGGCGTTATGCCGAAAAACTGGCCGTTTTGCGCGCCGCCGAAGCGAAGGCCATACCTGGGTCGACCACGGTGTCGCAGGCCGCCGCCAGGAACCTGTTCAAGCTGATGGCGATCAAGGACGAATACGAGGTGGCGCGTCTTTACACGGACGGCTCTTTCGCCGCCGAACTGGGCAAGCAGTTCCAGAGCTACGAAAGGCTCGAATTCCACCTCGCGCCGCCGATCATGGGCCGTCGCGGCAATGACGGAAGCCCTAGGAAATCCAGCTTCGGCCCGTGGATGATGAAGGGTTTTCGCCTGCTGTCGGCGATGAAGGGCCTGCGCGGCACCGCCTTCGACCTGTTCGGCTACACCGCCGAACGGCGCATGGAGCGGCGGCTGCTGGCGCAGTATGAGGCGGATCTGGAGCTCATCGCCGGATCGCTGGCCCCGGCCAGGGTCGATGCGGCGGTTGCGCTGGCCTCGGTGCCGGCCCTGATTCGCGGCTATGGCCACGTCCGTCGAGCCAGCGCCGACAAGGCCTTGAGCGAACGCCAAAGGCTGCTCGAACGCCTGTCGAGTACGCTGGCGCGGCCGAAACTTCAGGCCGCGGAATGATCGATACGCCTTGTTTACCTGAACGACAATTTCCTTGCTTTCCGTTACGTCACCCGGCTTGACGGCAGGAGCGGCGGGGCCTCTCTAAATCTTTCTTAAGGCGGATGTGGCACTGCTTGGCTCCCCAGGGTTGGGATTCAGGCGTTGAATCTGATAAAGAAGAACGAGATTCCGGTCGACGTCTACATTCCGTTCGTGGAAACCTTGTTTCGCGACGGGTTGACGCTTTCGATAGGATTCTTTGCCCAAACCCTGCTGGTCGTGCTGGTTTACTGGAAAACCATGGATCCGGCCTATCTCGCCGTCACCCTCGGACTGCTGGCTGTCGCCTTCCTTCGTCTTCGCAACATCAGGAAATATCGCCACGCTCCTTCGCCTCAAAATTGGGAAGAGGCGCGTCGCCGCGAGAACGACTACATACTGTACGGCTCGATGCATGGCTTCATGCTTGGCGCCTTCTGCTTTGTCGGCATCTATCTTGCCTATGACCCGTTCGCGGAAATAGCTGCCGTCTGCGTGACGCTTGCCTCCGCCACGTCTATTGCTGGCCGCAACTATGGTTCGCCCAGGATGGTCGTGATCTTCATTATGACCATGACTTGGCCGATCTCGCTGGGCTTCATCCTGCGGGGCGATCCCTATCACTTCATTCTCGGCCTGCTTTCGGCGCCATTTCTTTTTGCTATCAAGCGCTTCGCCGATCTGGTCCGCGAGGTGCTTTTCGCCGCCCTGTCCGAGGAAAAGAAGGCCAATCGCATCGCCCAGCGCTTCAACCGAGCGCTCAACACCATGTCGCACGGCCTTGTCATGCTCGGCCCGGACGGCCGCGTCGCGGTGGCCAATGCCGAGGCGGCGCATCTGATGTCGCTCAAGTCGCCCGACGCGCTGCTCGGCCGGTCGATCCATGGTCTGTTGATGCGCGGTGTCGCCGGCGGCATGCTGGCGCCCAAGGATTGCCGCTACATCGAGGCCCAGCTGACGCGTGCCCTGCGCGAGGGCCGCGACCGCAAGGTGCTGGTTTCCCTCGCCAACGGCCAGCATTACGAGTTCTCGGCTCGCGAAGGCAGCCAGGAACTGGGCGTCATCACCTTCGAGGACGTCACCGCCCGTGTCGAGGCGGAAGACAAGATCCGCTTCATGGCACGTTACGACAACCTCACCGGCCTGCCCAACCGCGCCTATTTCCATGAACTGGTAGGCGAGGCCATGGTATCAGGCGATCGCGATCGTCTCTGCGGCCTTGCGGTGCTCGACCTCGACGATTTCAAGAGCGTCAACGACACGCTTGGCCATCCGATCGGCGATGGCTTGATCTATGCCGTTGCCGAGCGGCTTGCCGCCATTGCCAGGCAAGATATCACGGTCAGCCGTTTCGGTGGCGACGAGTTCATGATCTTCTTCGACCGCGTCGAGGATGAGAGCCATCTGACCAGCCAGCTCGACGAGATTTTCGCCGGCCTGCAAGGGGAAGTCGACGTCGCCGGTCACGGGCTGCGCATTCAGGCCAGCGGCGGCGCGGTGCTGTCACGGGTCAAGGATACCGATGTCGACGCCATGATCGTCAAGGCGGACCTGGCGCTCTACAAGGCCAAGGAGCTCGGCAAGAACAGCTGGCGGCTGTTCGAAGCCTCGATGGATGCCGCCTTCCGCAACCGTCAGCTGATGAAGGCGGACCTGCGTACAGCCGTGGAAAGCAAGGGCTTGAGGGTGGTCTATCAGCCGATCGTGGCGATGAGCACCATGCGTATCGCCAGCTGCGAGGCGTTGTGCCGGTGGGATCATCCCGATCTCGGGCCGATCTCGCCCAGCATCTTCATTCCTTTGGCCGAGGAAATGGGCATCATTTCCGAGATCAGCACCTTCGTGCTGCAGGCAGCCTGCGCCGAATGCGCCAAATGGCCGGACCAGACCAGCGTCTCGGTCAATC
>NZ_RZQY01000157.1:0-10298 GCF_003998575.1 Mesorhizobium sp. M7A.F.Ca.CA.001.10.2.1
TCACCACGCCGTCCGGCACGCCCGCTTCGACAAAGATGCGAGCCATTTCGAGCGCCGAAAGCGGCGTGTCTTCATGTGGTTTGAGGACGATGGTGTCGCCGGCGATCATGGCGGGCGCCACCTTTCGGCTGACCAAGGCGCTCGGGTAATTCCACGGAATGATGGCGGCGACAACGCCTACCGGTACACGCTGTATCCAGACCTGCTCTCCCGCGTAGTCGGACGGCAAGATCTCACCTTGAATGCGACGGGCAAATTCGGCGTAGTAGTCGAAGAACTCGGCTGCGCCGCCGACTTCACCTATTGCTTCATTGATCGGTTTGCCTTGTTCCCTGACCACCACCTCGGCCAGATGCCGGGCGTTCTGCCGGATCAAGACCGCGATCCGCTTCATGATCGCCGCACGGGCAAGAGGCGATTTGAGCCCCCAAGCCTTCTGCGCCTTGCGGGCGGCGTCTATCGCCTGGCGAGCCTGGTCTGGGCTTGCCTCGGGCACGTCGACAAAGGCCTTGCCGTTAGCCGGGTTGATAACCGAGCGCGTGCCAGCTTCGCCGATGACGAACTTCCCGTTGATCAACATGAGATACGATGTCTTTTCTTCTGCTGACATGGTTCAATCCGGTTCTGCGTGCGTTGCAGGCGTGCCGACGCCTAAGGGTTGGATTTCGCCGCGGCCATCTGGACCGCGAACTCGATCGCTTCGACCAAGCTGTCCTCATTGGCGATGCCCTTGCCGGCGATGTCGAAGGCCGTGCCGTGGTCGACGGAGGTGCGGATGATCGGAAGGCCGAGCGTGACATTGACACCGGAGAGCGCTTTCCACTCACCGGTCTCGGGATCGACATTGAAGCCGAGCAGTTTCACCGGGACATGGCCCTGATCGTGATACATCGCGACCACCGCGTCATACTGGCGGGCGCGCAACTTGACGAAAACCGTATCGCCGGGAACAGGCCCAAACACGGCAAAATCGGCGGAGTTGTAGGAGGCGACGACCGGGGTCGTGATGTCGATATCCTCCCGGCCGAAAATGCCGCCTTCGCCGGCGTGCGGGTTAAGCGCGGCAATCGCAATTCGGGGATGGGAAATGCCAAGGCCGTGCAACGCCTCGACCGTCAACTGGATAACCCGCCGCAACCGAGGTTCGGTCAGTTTCGATGGAACCTGGGCCAGCGCGACGTGGGTCGAGACGTGGCTGACGCGAAAATCGCCATGGGCGAGCATCATCACGGAATCGCGGGCGCCTGTCAGTTCTGCCAGCATGTCGGTGTGACCGGCATAATGATAGCCGGCCAGATTGAGCGCCTCCTTGTTGAGGGGAGCCGTAACGATGCCCGCAATTGAACCGGCCTGCGCCAGGCGAACGGCCTTTTCGATCGCCAGATAGGCGAGGCGCCCGCCTTCCGCCGACAAGACGCCTGTCTCGATAGGTGTGCGTTCGGGGCCGGCTTCGAGAATGGCTAGCGGCGGAAAAACCCCGGTGGCCGAAGCCGACGGCTGTTCCTCCTCGATGCGCCCGGAAATCGACTCCATCGCACGCATCGCGGTGACGCTGCCGATTATGAGAAGGGACAACGATCCGTCGGCAAGGCGCGGTTTCAGCCGTGCGCATGCCTTTGCGATGATCTCGGGGCCGATGCCCGCAGGATCACCCATTGTGATGCCGAGTCTTGGACCAGACATGAACGCCTCTAATTGGTCAATTGTGAGCATCTTCTAAGCCTTATAACCATCAATGCGCAATAGTTTTCTTTCGCGGTCATTCGTAATCAACGGTGCGGTGAAAATCGGCATGTTTTCAACCCCTCCGAGGGGGGCGAGCCCATATCCCCGGGCTGCTGAACCGTCGTTGGACGTGATTTGACCGGCGCGAATGACCCGCCCCATGCCTTTGGCCGGCGACGGTCCTGATCAGCGATGGGCTGGAGTCGCGAGCCTGCAGAAGAGGGCGCTGTCGCCGAATGCGCCAGATTTCGAGATTGTGGCCAGCCCCTTGAAAACACCGCCTTCGATCCTGGAAATCGGAAGCCCCGGCTCGATCTCGCTCTCGACCGTGAGTTCGACGACGCCCAGGCTGGAGCACACCGATCGCAATGTTTCACCGCCGGTGACGAGCAGCGTTCCGGGCAGTGGCAAGCCGTCGAGAAGCGAGGCAAACACCTTGCCGATATGATCCGCCACCGCGTGGCGATCACCCGATGCAGCGACGGTGACAACCGATGGCGCGCCTCTCATGATCCGTTTCGCCAAATCCCTTTTCGCTTTGTCGATGTCGCGTTCCACGACGATATGCGCGTCCGCATGGCTGGCGGAAAAGCAGGCCACCTGCGCCGTCGTGACTTCGTGATTTGTGCCGACAAGGCCAAGGAACGGGGCGGGCAATGCCGGAATAGGCATGCGTGGCGTGCCCACGTGCCGTGCCAGCGCTGCAGCCAGGCCGCCCGTACCAACCCAGAGTGTCCGCGGCGCGCTCGCCGTTGCAACGATTTCGTCCAGGTCCTTGTCCGTTTCGGCGTCGTAGAGTGTGATGAAATGAACCGGCCGCGCGCCCGGTACCGACCGGCCAGACGAAAAGCGCTGACCCAGGCCGGCGACGATGTCGGGACCTACCATTTCGGACCGGTCGAGCCGCCATTGACGCCCAAGACGTGTAACGCGGCCCTGAAAGGGGAACGCGGGTGCCAGAACAACGCGCTGGTACCCACCCTCGACGATGCAGGCTTGTATTTCGGCGATGACGTGACCGCGCAGAAGGCTGTCGATCTTCTTGAAACTCAGTTGTCCGGCGGCAAGCCACGGCGCGTACCTCGAATGTCTCGCGACGGCGGTTGTCTCGGCACCCTCACGTGTGGCGATATCGACAGCCAAACGCCCCGAGAGCGCACGATCCAGTTGCCAGCTCACGCCGACACCGTGGCCTGGCGAGGCGAAGCAAACCGCGCTGTCCAGAGCGCCAGTCAGGTCGTCCGCGATGATCCGGATATCGACAGTCTCAAGAGCGCTCAACTGAAGAACCCGGACGGCTGACGCGCACGACGCGGACGTTCACATCGAGCGTCCGAAGATTGGTGAGGTTGGCCTGATCGATGCCGTCATCGGTAATGACCTGGTGGATGTCGGACAGGCGGCAGATGGTGCAGAAATTGGGAGTGGTGAATTTGGAATTGTCGGCAAGCACGACCACCCGGCGTGCCGCGGCGATCATCGCCTGCTTCATCGCCGCGACCTCGAGCGAGGTCTCCGTGAGCATGTCCCCGGTGATGGCATGCGTGCCCAGAATTGCCACATCGGCGTGGATGGTGCGCAGGAAATTCTCGCCAGGCTGGCCAACCAGAGTTAGGGAACCCGGCTTGCAGGTGCCTCCAAGCATGACGAGGCGTACTCCCGGCACGGTTGCGAGTATCTGCGCGATCGCCAGACTGTTGGTGACGGCAGTAAGCGCAATGGGTGCAGCCGCGATGGCGCGGGCGACTTCCAGAACAGTCGTGCTTGCGTCGAAAATGACACTCTGGCCGGGGCGAAGTTCCGACATCATGGCCGCACCTATGGCCTCCTTCTCAGCCCTGGCGAAGTGTGCGGCAGTGGCGAGATCCGGCTCGAAGGTGGCGAGTTCCGTGCGTTGAAGCATTGCTCCGCCATGCGTTCGCTCCAATGCTCCCTGCCGTTCCAGTGTCTCGAGGTCGCGCCGGATGGTCGAAGGTGACGCGCCGATGAGATCGATGAGTTCCTGAACGCCAACGGTTCCTTCCCGTTTAAGGCATTCGAGAATGAAAGCATGGCGCTTGGCTGGGATCAGATCGACCCGTCCACGCCCGCCATCGTCTTCCCATGACCCGGCGGACGCTGACGGCGCCATATCTTCCACCGTTGATTTTCGAACATTCCTTGCCACGTTCCTATCTCCGCACAGTGCAGCAACACGCTCGCCGGAATCATGGCGAGCCCAGCATCGCGAATATCACGAATCCATTCGGCGAGCCCACTGGTTTGTTATGGCGATGAGCGAATTCCAATCGCTTTTGGCCTCATTAGAATTATTTTGACTGATTTTGACCATATGTGATAAGCGATGATCGTCAATCGTCGTCAATTGGCGCTGACAAGTGCGCAGTTCTTGTCAAAAAATGGGAAATTAAGTCAGCGATTCAGAGCGCTTGGCTCTGTTGCGAACCGGGTTGGAGGAACCATGTCTTTCTTGTCGAAGCTGAAATCGGCCCTTGTCGGCGCCGCTGCTGCGGCCGTCTTGTCAACGGCGGCTGTCGCTGCCGATGAACCCACGGTCGGCGTTGTCGTGCCGACCCTGGATGCGCAATTCTGGAACAGCTATGTCGCCTTCATGAAGAAGGGAGCGGATGAGCTTGGGGTAAAGCTCGTCGTGCTCAATGCCGACAACAAGCCCGACCAGATGGTCAAGTCGCTTGAGGACCTGGTGGCCCAGAAAGTTGACGGCATTGTTTTCACACCCTATTGGGCCACTGCCGCTCGTGGGCTTACCTTGGCGAAGGAAGCCGAGATACCGGTCGTTCTCACCGACAGCTACCCGGATTTTTCGCCTCAAACCGAGCGTTTCCCCAATTACATCGCCTTTATCGGGCCGAGCGATGAAGGCGCCGGATACCAAATGGCCAAGGCGCTGTTCGCAGCGATCAAGCCGGGGTCGGATGGCAAGAAAGTGATCGGCGTGGTGAACGGCACCGCCGGCACCTCGGTCGCCATCGATCGTCGCAAGGGGCTGGAAGACGCTCTCAAGGAAGCGCCCGATGTGCGCGTCGCCGGCGAAGTCGATGGCAATTTCGTCCGTGATACGTCACAGACCGCGTTTGAATCGCTCTTCCAGGGCAATCCGGACATCACCGGCGTCTGGGCTGCGAACGGCGGCACTGCGACCGGCGTGATGGCTGCTCTCAAGAATCACGGGAAAGCGCCCGGCAAGGACGTTATGGTCGTCGGAATGGATCTCAACCCTGAGAATGTCGATGCGGTAAAGTCCGGCGACCTGCTTTTCGATATTGGCGGTCATTGGCTTCAGGGCGGCTTCGCCCTTGTCGCGCTTTTCGATCAGATCAAGGGTATTCCGGTTCCCGCGGGCGCCGACAATGTCAAGCTGAAGCTGCTGCCGCTGACCAAGGATCGCGTCGCGCAGTTCGAGAAGGACTTTCCTGGCGGCGTGCCGACATATGATTTCAGGCAGCACTCCCGCTTCTACAACAAGGATGCCAAGCCAGCCGTTTTCGAGATGCAATATAGCAACTGAACGTACGGTTGGACCTGCCTGCAATCCCACGGTTGCGGGCAGGACCTGCCTGGCATTTGGGCGTATTCAATTCATGACACTGACTGCGAGCGACCTGCGCAAGAGCTACGGCCAGACACGCGCCGTGGATGGCGTATCGGTGGTGCTTCGGCCCGGTATGGTTCACGCCATCGTCGGCGAAAATGGAGCCGGCAAATCGACGACCTTGCGTATGCTCGCTGGCGCGGAACGGCCTGACAGCGGCGTTATGACGTTGGATGACGCAAGATATGCCCCACCAAGTGTTATCGGTGCGGCGGCCCTTGGCGTGTCGCTTGTATACCAGGAAATCACGATCAACCGTTCGCTGACCGTTGCCGAAAACATCTTCATCGATCGTCTGCGACAGTTCGCCGGCTCTCTCGGTTTTGTCGATCGCAGGCGTATGGAATTGGCGGCGCAAGCGATCCTCGAACGGATTGGCGCGCAAATATCGGTCTCTGCCGACATAGGCAGCCTCAATCTCGGCGAGCTGAAATGCATCGAGATCGCCCGAGCGCTGTCTACAAATCCGAAAATCCTCCTTCTCGACGAATCCACCGCCTATCTCGATCATCGAGAGGTTCAGGCTGTCCTTGGCGTCATCAGCGAACTCAAAGGGCAGGGGATGACCGTAGCCTTCGTCTCTCATCATCTCGACGAGGTGCTTGCCGTCGCGGATGAATTGACGATCCTGAAAGACGGGCAATATGTCGGAACCTATCGCAGGGCCGAGATCGAGCCCAATGAAATTCATCGCCGCATGGTGGGGCGCGAACTCGCGAAAAGCATCTATCCGCCGCGGCCGCCGAAAGATCCAGGCAAGCCGCGACGGGGTCCTGTTGTCTTCGAAGCCTGCGAGGTCGCCGTTGGGCGCGAACTCGACGGCGTCAGCCTGGATGTACATGCCGGCGAAATCCTCGGCCTTGCCGGATTGAAAGGCGCTGGCGCCGAAGCGCTGTTCGCAGCCATTTGCGGCGACTTGCCTTTGCGCAGTGGCTCGATGAAGCTTGCAAATGGTTCATACGCGCCGTCGAGTCCGACTTTCGCCTGGCGACAGGGCGTCGCTCATTTGCCTGGTGACCGTCACAATGAAGGCCTGATCGCCGACTTCAGTCTCCTCGACAATCTGGTGATGGCCCGCCCACCGCATCGTGGGCCGTTCTTCGATCGCGCCGCTGCCATTGCCATCGCGGGTGACCTCATCGCCCAGTTCGGCATCAAGACGCAAAGCGTCGACGCGTCCTGCCGTTCGCTCTCGGGCGGCAATTTGCAAAAGGTGGTGATCGGCAAATGCTTGGCTGTCCAGCCACGTCTGCTCCTGCTCAACAATCCTACACGCGGCGTCGATATCGGCGCCCGCGCGGAAATCTATCGCATCATTCAGCAGAAGGCGGCGCAGGGCCTCGCCGTGATCCTGTCTTCAGAAGACATGCCTGAGCTGATCGGTATGTCGGACCGTTTGCTGGTGCTCCGGCAAGGACAAATTACGCATCGCATCGAGACGGCAGCCGATGCCACCGAGCATGACATCATTGGACATATGGCCTGACCATGGAAACGAACGTGACCTCGATCGCCACCAAGAGACCGAACGCAACCAGGGAACCCGGCGTCAATGCCAGGTTCGAAGTCGTCAAACGCGGCTTTCCGCTTGCCATGCTCGTCCTGCTCATTGTGATCTTCTCGATAGCCTCGCCACGCTTCCTGACCTTCAGCAACCTTCTCATCGTGCTTCAACAGGGCACGGTGCTGCTGGTTGCTGCGCTCGGCATGACCTTCGTCATCATGGCCGGTTCAATCGATCTTTCGGTCGGTTCAATTGTTGCACTGGCGGCATTGGCAGCCGCATTGACAGCTGACAGCCTTGGCGCCGCGGCGATCATTCCCGCCATTGCCGTCGGTGCTGTTGCCGGATTGATCAACGGCGTTCTCCTGGCCAAAGGCAAGGTGCCGTCCTTCATCGCAACCATGGGAGCGATGGTGGTCTATCGCGGCATCGTGCTGCTTTTTACACGTGGCGCTCCTGTCTCGATCGAGGATGAGCAATTCCTTGATGTCTATACCAATCGGACTTTGGGCATTCCGCACTCCGTGATCGTTGGCCTGGTGCTGATGGTTGTCGCGTATGGCATCATCAACAGGACGGTGTTCGGGCGCGAGGTTCGCGCCATAGGCGGTGGGGAACGTGTCGCCATTCTAACGGGCATTCAGGTCGCGCGCGTGAAAATCTATATGTATGTGCTTCTCGGTGCCTTGTGCGGCATTGCCGGCTTGCTACAAGCCGCGCGCGCCATGGCCGCCACCGCCCAACTCGGGGAGGGGCTTGAACTGGACGTCATAGCCGCGGTGGTCGTCGGCGGAACACCATTGACTGGAGGCGTAGGCAGTGTTGTCGGTACCATGCTGGGTGTTTTGATCATCACTCTGCTTTCCAACGGCATGAACATGGCCGGTGTCGATCCGTACCTTCAGAATATCGTCAAGGGTACGGTTTTGGTCTGCGCCGTATTCGTGACCATTGATCGCAAGAAGATCGGCATCATCAAGTGAGCGTCGACCTGCGGTTGGGCGAGATCTCGCGCCTTTCTGATCTTCGTGCACTCGACGTTGTATCTCCAGTCTGCTGGCGAACTCGCTGCTGGTCGCCGTCCGTCGCTCTCCCAGCCACGTACGCCATGGTGCGGTTGAAGGGTGGCGGTCGCTTCCTGCCGGCTTTCACGCAGGCGACCTACGTGGCGTAAGCGGTTCGCCCAATTTGACTCAAGAAGCTGATTCAGCATTTGCTGACCATATTCATTTTGAAACGAATGGCAGCTTTGCGCCTCCGTTCGCTAATTCGGGATGCCTTTGCCACTACCCAAAGGCAGACGTCACCCGAAAGCCGTTCCCTCTGGGTAAAAAAGCCGCGTTACCTCTTTGGCCAGCTCATGGGTTCCGACAGCGCCTGCATAACGTGGAGCTCAAAAGCGCCGGGCGCGTGGCTTGCCTCGGCCAACTGCCGGGCATCCCACTCTCGGACAATGCTGCCCTCGGCCAGAAGCACCGCGCGGTTGCAAAGGCCGGGAACGGCTTCCACGATATGGGTGGAGATGATGACCGCGTGGCTGCCCCCTCAGTGCGATGGCACGGATGATGCGCTTGACCTCAAAGGCGGCGAGCGGATCGAGGCCATTCAGGGATTCGTCGAAGATGAGCAGCGGTGGCGCGCCGAGCAATGCGGCGGCAATGGCAATCTTGGCCTGCGTGCCAAGCGAATATTCGGCAATCGGCCGTTCGAGCCAGCGCCTCAGCCCCAATCTCTCGACAACTTCGACGCCAGGCCAGTCATTCTCCGTACAGCCACGGATCGACGCGACGAGCTGGAGATATTGCCGCCCGGTGAGCGCTGCCGGCAGTTCAGGCGGATCGATGGCCAGACCGAAGCCGGCCTTGGCGGGCTCCGGCGCGCTGGCGAGATCGCGGCCGTCGATCGCCACACTTCCCTGGAGCAGCCGGATCTGACCGGTGATCGCCTTCAGCAAGGTGGATTTTCCTGAGCTGTTTGCGCCGAGCAGGCCAAGGATGTCACCCCGATCGAGCGTCATCCCGATGCCGGCGACAACTGGTCGGCCCCCATAGCCGGCGCCGAGCCCGCGAACCGCGAGTATCTCGACAGGATCGACACTGCTATCCATGGCGATATCTCCGTTGCGCCCGGTGCCACAGGAACAGGACAAGGGCGGCAAAGCCGATCAGCACCGTGCGCCCATATTCGAGCGACTCGTAGCTGGTGTAGGCGATGGCGCCGAGGAAGCTCAGCGCGGCGACGAATGGCGCGGTCATGAAATAGGCGGCAAACACCGCATAGGCGCCGTTCAGCGCCAGCAGCCAGAAGCCGCTAGCGAGCGGCATCGCCCAGGCCGAGGCTCAGCCGCCAAGGCAGCAACGGCCGGCAGGAGAAAGTAGGCGACCGACAATTGCAGGGGCAGCCGCGCCAGGCGCAGCCAGGCCCTGGTGAAGCCGAGCGGAGCCGTGCGCAGCACTGGCGAGTCCAGCGGATGGAAGCGCGCGCTCAGCATGAAGACGAGAAGGCCGCCGGTCAGGCCGGCCATGGCCGCCGGCACGGCATCGTGACGAACGAAGCTGATGGAGGCAGCAACAACCGTCGCGAAACCAAACAGGATGGCTGCTCCCACCAGCCGCCACGAAAGTACTATGCGGCCGGCGGGTAGATCCCAGGCCCAGCTGGAGAGCCACGCCGGTGTCGAACGATCGACGGCACCTAGCAAGGGCCGGCGCCCGTCCGGATCCCTTGCCAGATCGGCAGTGTCGGCGTTGACCAGGTCGCGCGCGCTCCGCAGGCACAGGACGGCTGTCGCACAGAAGCTGGCGCCAAACAGGATCGCGGCGCCGAGACCCCAGGTCGGTGCCAGTGGTTTTGCAATGACGAGACAGCCAAGGCCTACTGCTGCTGCGACGATGAAAACAATGGGGACGCCCAGCGCACACGCCGCCACCGCCGCCATGCGCCGGCGCTCCCGAAGCGACAGCGGCAAAGCCTTCAGGAAAGGCGCGAAGGCGCGCGACAGGCAAAGCCTGGCGAGCGCGTTGCCAGCGAAGCCGCCAAGAATGAGAAGCGCGCTCGGCAAACCAAGCAGCCACAGCGCCTGCTCCTGCCGCAGCGTGGCCGCCCCGGCCTGCAACGCGACAACGACGTCGGCCATGGCGTAGGCAAAAAGGGCCCAGCCACCAAGCCCGATCCAGGCAAGGTCGCGGCGGCGCATCGAGCGCAAGCCAGCCGAGAGTTCGCGTCGGAGCAAGGTCAGGACAAGCCCGTCGTGCCGCATTGTTCCATCTTCGTGATCGGGCCTCAAAGCCGGTTGGATATCGACATAGGTCGGTGACGATTGTGCCGCCAGTAGGGCCGTAGCGGCTCAGCCTCCCACAGAGGTTTGGCGGTTACATTCTTCAGCGCCATCAGGAGATAGCCCTGCATCGTCGCCTGAAGGCTGGTCGTGGCGGTGCGCACCCCGCCGTCGCGTCC
>NZ_RZQY01000158.1:0-10271 GCF_003998575.1 Mesorhizobium sp. M7A.F.Ca.CA.001.10.2.1
CTCATGTCTCCTTGGCCGGCTGCACCACATCAGGCGGGTCGTTCTGCGCGGCCGGGCATCCCCTCCGGCCGACAAGGGCGGAGGCGGCGACCCTTTCCGACGCGTCGGTGGCGGCGATCCTGGCTCACAACGAAAAGGGCCAGAAGCTTTGCGGCTGGAGGCCATGATGAACGATCTTTTCGACCTGCTCGGCATCAAGGGACCGGTCGTGGCGGCGGGCCTCGCCGGCGGCGTTCTGCGCGCGCTGTCGCGGCATCGCTACAAGCTGCGCGAAATGGTGGCCTCGCCGATCTGCGGCGCACTTGCGGCGGCCTACCTGACGCTGCCGGCGGTGTCCTACGCCAGGATCGCCGGCCTGCCGATGCCCGATCCCGCCGACGACACCACCACGCTGGCGGCCGCCTTCCTGATCGGCGTCTGCGCCATGTGGATTTCGGACGTCCTGTTCGAGTTCGTGGTGCGGAGAGTCAGCCGCGCGCGGGACGAATAGCTGGTGCGGCGGCGATTGCTTGGCGGAATTGCCGAGGCACGTTTCCCGCGGCATCGAACCATCGAAGACAACCCAAAATAGCCCGTTCCGGTTCGCCGGGCGGGCTATTTTCGCGTGTCGGGCCGATCAAGCGAGGATGTTGACCGCGCGTGCCGCGACCAGCGCGATGGTCAGCAGCGAGATCATGGCCTCGGCCATCATCAGCAGCTTGGCGCGCTGGGAGAGTGGCAAGGTATCGGTCGGCGAAAATGCGGTCGCATTGGTGAAGGCGAGGAAGAAATAATCGACGAAGCCGGGCAGCCAATCTCGAAGCTCACGGTCGTTCAACGTCATCTGCGCGAACAGGAAATCGGCCTGTGCGAGCTTGACGAGGCCGCAGGTCGGCGGACCGCCGCGGTCGGTGCTCCAGAACCACAAGGCAAAAACGATGACGTTGGTGACCCAGATGTTGAGCGCGTCGATCAGCAGCGTCGTACCGCTACTGCCGGCATGGCCCTCCAGCAAGGCACGCACCAGCAGGACCAGCGAACCGCAATTGATGATGCTGATGATGGCGGTCATGGTCAGGGCTGTTCTGCGGATCATGACCCGAAACTGGCCGATCGCATGCCACTCGTGGTCCTCGACCGCCTTTCGGGTGGCGGCCTGCGTCCAGGCGGTGGCCACCGACAAGGGCAGCAGCAGGGCCGCCTCCAGCGCGGGCGCCACCCAGCGCGGCCCGAATGAGAGATTGTTGATGACCAGAAGCTGCAGGCAGATGATGACGAGAACGGCCGCACGGGCCATCCAGAAATCGAGCGCACGGTAGTGAATGACGGCATGGTGGTGGCGCATTTTTCAAATCCTGGATGCTTTTTGGGGACGGCAACCGGTCAGGCGTAGGCGACGCCTGCCGCGATCACGCCCAAGGCGCCATGCCCGGCATGTTCAGGGTGCTGCGCGATGGCGTGTTCCATTGTTGTCTTGCTGGCATGTGATGACGGGAGAGGCGGCATGGTGGCGCGAAACTCTGCCTCAATCTTGGTTTTGCCATGGTCGGCCAAGTATACATTTTCGTAAGCTTCAAGTTCTGGGCTGTTCGTAAAACCGTCCGGTGTGATTTATCCACCGCATGACGCGAATCGACGAAACCATGAACGGTTGGCTGCCGGTCGGCAGTTCTGTTCCAGGCGACTGGTGGCAGTCGTCGATCTGGCCGGGGCTGACGCGCTATCCAGAAGCCGGCCTAGCGCTTTTATGCCTGACGCAGATCCTGTGCTGGACCGTGATGCCGGCGCTTGTCGATGCCGCCCCGCCCGGCGATGTCGTCGAGAGCTTTATGTGGGGCCGCGAATGGGTGCTTTTGACCTACAAGCATCCGCAGCTCCCCGGCTGGCTGCTCGAGATCAGCCATCTTCTGACCGGATCGTTCCGCTGGCCGCAATATCTGCTCGCCCAGCTTGTCGTCTCGGCGACCTTCGTCTTCGTCTACCTGCTGGCCCGCGACATGCTCGGGAGAACCCGCGCGCTGGCCGCCGTGCTTTTGATGCCGTCATTGTATTTCTTCGGCTGGCCGACACCGCAGTTCAATCATGATTACGCGCAGATGCCCTTCTGGGCCGCAATCTGCTGGCTGCTGTGGCGTGCGGGCCGTGGCGGTGGGCCGGGCTGGTGGCTGGCGCTCGGACTGGTGTCGGGCGTCGGGCTCTATGCCAAGTTTTCCACCGGGCTGCTGTTGCTCTTCGGGGCGATCTGGCTGTTGTCGGACACGCGGGCACGCAATCGGCTCGCCACGCCCTGGCCCTGGCTTGGGCTCGCGGTTTTCCTCGCCGTCGCCGCGCCACTGGCCATCCAGCTCTACCGCATCGATTTCCTGCCGCTGACCTATGTCGCCGGCCGCGATGAATGGGTGTTGGTCCACCGCGCCCGCCTTTACTATATCGGTGTCCAAATGGCGGGGCTCTGCGGCTTATTGCTGGTGCTGTCGATATCGGGGCTGTTGCGGCGTTCGCCCGCGCCGGAACAGCCCATTGAGCGCGGCGCGCTGGCCTATCTCGTGTGGATGGGGCTTGGTCCGGCGGTGCTTGTCATGGTGGCCTCGCTGTTTACCGGCGCCGGCGAGGCGTGGGGCGCGCCGATGTACAATCTGGTCGGCGTTGTGGCGATCGCCTTGCTGGGTCATCGGCTTGGCGCCGTCGAACTGCGACGGCTGGCGATCTGCGCGTTCGCCTGCATCCTCGGCATGTCCGGTGCCTATGCGGGCATCCGCTGGACGAGTTGCAATTTGCGCGGGCGCATGGATGCCGTCTGCTGGCCAGCGCGGCAGATTTCGGACGAAGCCGAGGCGGTCTGGCACGCGGCGGTGCCCGGTCGGCTCGACATCGTCGGCGGCGATACCCGCATCGCGTTGCTGGCGGGCCTCAACGCCTATGACAAGCCGTCGATCTTCACCGACCTCGACATGCGGCTCGCCCCCTGGATCACCAGCCAGCGGCTGCGCGATCACGGTATGCTCCTGGTCTGGCCCGGGAGCGGCGTGCCACCTCGGCTGCTGGCGTGGCTGGGAAACATCCCGGTCAAGACCGTTCTTTTCGCCTGGTCGCTCAGGGCACCACCGGTGGCGATCAGCTTTGCCGCCATTCCGCCTGGCATGAAGCTACCGGGTTTGATCGACAGCCTCGCCCAACCGAGCAATTGAGGTAGATCCACCGCGTCCGCTGGACGAAGCAGGTGACAATGCCCATTTATGGCGAGACCACTTGCTTTCACGCAATTCCAGACGGAAAACCGCTACACACTTTTCCTGGAATTGCTTTTGAGGAGACGTGACATGGCGACTTCGACCGAACGTGCAGTCCTTGCCGGCGGCTGTTTCTGGGGCATGCAGGATTTGATACGGCGCTATCCCGGCGTCATCTCCACCCGTGTCGGCTACAGCGGCGGCGACGTGCCCAACGCCACCTACCGCAACCACGGCACCCACGCCGAAGCCATCGAGATCAATTTCGATCCGGCCATCATAAGCTATCGCACGCTGCTGGAACGCTTTTTCCAGATCCACGATCCGACGACCCGCAACCGCCAGGGCAACGATGTCGGGACGAGTTATCGCTCGGCGATCTATTACACCAGCGACGAACAGAAGCGCGTCGCCGAGGACACCATCGCCGATGTCGATGCCTCGGGCCTGTGGCCGGGCAAGGTCATCACCGAAGTCGCACCCGTTGGTCCGTTCTGGGAAGCCGAGCCCGAGCATCAGGACTATCTGGAGAAGTATCCCAACGGATACACCTGCCACTTCGTCAGGCCAGGCTGGAAGCTGCCGGTTCGCGAGACGGCGGTTTCGTAGATTCGCAACTGCGATTTGCCCTGCATTGCTGCTCGACGGTGTCGTCGAGCAGGTCATCGCATCCAAACCCCTTTCAGTCAGCGCACCGTGTCGCGTCGGCCATTGAGCTTTCACAATATCCGAGCGCTCTTCGAACGCCTTCGTCAACGGCGAATGCGGATGCGGTAGGCAAACACGGTCAGGTGGTTGACAGCCTGCCGTATCGCAGTCCAATTGCGCAGGAAGAGCTGATTTCGGGAGACGGGCCGTGAAGAAAATCTGCGAAAAGCCAGTGTTTGTAAAACGCGAGCGTCTTTCGGTTGTCACTGCCTTGGCATCGCCTTCCACTCAGCCGACCTGACAAGCTCGCCCTGATCTGTCGGCCCGTTTGAGCCGCCGAAGATGAGGCCGATCGAATCGACCGATCACTCGGAGCCGATCACAGCCGTTTTTGTCCTCGATATCTCTAACCATACGGGGCCTCTGCTCGCCGGCTGGCTAGAGGCTGGAAATGCAATTGGCGCGATCATCGTGCCCGGGTTCCGGCGTCGTCCCACCGGTTTCAGCATCGGCAATTTCCGACGAAGGCTTCAACGCAAGCTGCTGCTCAGGCGGTTTGTCGGTAACACGACTGTCAAGTTGATCGAATTTGGCCGCCCTTACGATTGGAATGCGCTTGGTCGCCAATTGTCTGACCTCCGCGCCGATGTGCTGGTCTGCTACACTTTGCCTGTCTTGATCCCTCAAGAGGTTCTTGGCCATTTTTCCAAAGGCGGGGTCAACCTCCACCCGGCGCTGCTCCCCGACTATCGAGGGCCACATCCGACCCAGCGCTTGGCCGTGGACGGCCGGTGTGCGGCTCATGGCGGCGTCACGCTCCACAAGATGTCCGCCGGTTTTGACGAGGGTGACATTCTCGGGCAGGTGCCGTTTTCCGAAGCTGACTGGACCTCGAGAGAAGCCTTGGTCGACAGCACGGCAACCGCTATGCGGATTCTGGTGAGCGAGGCGGTGCCGGCCTACTGCCGGGGGCTGTTGTCAGGAATGCCGCAGCCGAAAGGCGACTTCGTCTGGGCACGGCTTCAGCCCAGCCACCTGATAATCTCGCCGGCCATGTCGGTCGAGCATGTTGTACGGCTATGGCATGTGCTCGGCCTTCTGCCAGGCATCTATCTTGAAATCGGAACGCGCAAAATCAGACTGGGATTCCAGATCAGAAGGCTGGGGCCTTGCACAGGAAAGGCTCCGGTCAGGCGGTGGGGAACAGTGGAATTCGATCTCGCCAACGGTCGGGTCCTGTATTTTACCTACGGTAGAGTGCTCAAACGGCTGCTCAATTCAAAACACCTGTTTTTGCGCCCGCCCGCCGGAAAACCCGCTCCACAAATCCGGCTGTTCGGCAAAACGAGTGCTGCGGACCAGAGAAACGGATGAAGCCGCTGGGCGATGCCCAGCGGCTTCATCCGTGTGCGGTTACTTGCCACAATTATTATCGTTTACCGTTGGCGCCGTCGCGTTACCATCGGCGTCCGTCTGCGCGCCTTGCGGGTTGGTCGGGCAATTCTGATCCGCGTTCGAATTCATGTCCCCTACCGTGCCAGTCGTGCTGTTGGTCGTGCCCGGGTCGACAGTGTCCGGCTCGACCGTATTCGGTGAAGCCGGCGTGTTCGGCTCAACCGTCACCGATTTGCCGCTGCCGCTTCCATTTGCGTTGTTGCTGCCGGCGCTTTGCGCCATGGCTGACGTGGCCAGACCAATGGTGAGAACCGAAGCTGCGAGGATTTTCATGAACATGGTTTGTCTCCATTTCTGTGAAGTCGTCGCTTGTTTTCTACGAAAGTGATCGCGTTGCGACTGTGGGGACAACCGGTCGCGGCGGCGAAGGTTCCCGACAAAATTCCGCTCAGGCGCACCGTGACTGGCGCAATGCTTTTGGCGCAGTGCTCTGAAAAAACGGCTTTCCCTTGAACTCGAATGATGCTTTAAGGCGCACATCCACAGGGGTGCTCCGTACGGTCGGGGCTGAGACGGGGGCGGCAAGCCCACAGACCCTAGAAGCTGATCTGGGTAATACCAGCGGAGCGAGGCGGGCGATGTTTTCAGGCGCACAGATTTCCCTATACCCCATGACCGACGAATTCGTCGGTGTCATTCTTGGCGCGCTCGGTGCGCTCGATCCCTGGCGCGACAAGCTCAGGATCGAGACCGACGACATCTCGACCTTGCTGGTCGGGCCGCCCGAAGTGCTGTTTCCCGCCATGCGCGACCTCTTCGTGGCGGCGGCACGCAGCGGCAAACATTGCGTGTTGTCGGCCGCCATCTCGCGCGGGTGCCCTGGCGAGCCGGATGACCCGATCTGCCGCTCCGATGCACTTGGCGGGCCTGTCGGGCCACTCGGCCCGCGCAAGGATGCGGCCATTGCGGCGGTGCGCAATGCTGCTGCCACCGGCCAGCCGGCGGCGGCGCAGTTCTCGCTCTATGTGATGGGCACCGACGACCACATGGACGAGATCTACGGCTGCATCGATTTTCTCAAGCAGTCCGGCGTCTATGAGCGTTCCAAGCATTTCTGCACGAAACTGCGCGGTGATGCCGGTGCGATCTTTTCGGCGCTGGACGAGGCCTTCTGCCGCTTCGGACCAGGCGCCGGCCACGTAACCCTCGACGTCACGGTCTCGGCCAACAGCCCGTCGGCTGTCTGAACCAGCCGCGCTTTCGCGCTGCCGTCAAAGGTTGTCTCCCGTGGCCACATCATCAGTCGCTTCGCGCCCGATCGCGAGCCTTCTTGTCAAGGCAATGCCGGCCATGATCTCGGTCGGTTTGCTCCTGCTGGCGTGGGAGCTTTATGCCACCTATTCCGGCATCAGGCCGACGACACTGCCGGCGCCGTCGCGCGTTTTCGAGCAAGCGCTGCTCAATCGCCAGGCGCTGGCCGACAACGCCATTCCGACCATCGGCGCCACGCTGCTCGGCTTTGCCTGTTCGCTCAGCGCTGCCTTCGTGCTGTCGATGCTGGTCGACTTCTTCCAGCCGCTGCGGCGTGCGCTGTTTCCTGTCTTAATCGTCAGCCAGACCTTGCCGCTGGTGGCGATCGCGCCGCTGGTGGTGCTCTGGTTCGGCTTCGGGCTGGCGCCCAAGATCATGCTGGTGGCGCTGGTTACCTTCTTTCCGATGCTGGTTGCATTGGTCGAGGGTTATGAGTCGACCGAGGCCGAGATCGGGCAAATGCTGCGCGCCATGGGGGCAGGGCGCTGGCGCATCTTCGTGCTGGCACGGCTGCCTTCGGCGCTGCCCTATTTCTTCGCTGGTTTGAGGATCTCCATCACCTACGCCGTGGTCGGCGCGATCTTCGCCGAATATGCGGGGGCCGCGAAGGGGCTGGGCATCTACATGCTCAACGCCAAGAACAATTTCCGTCCTGACCTGGTTCTTGCCGCCGTCGGAGTGAGCGCTGCCCTGACCCTTGTCCTGTTCGGGTTGACTGTACTGCTGCAGCGCCTTGCGATGCCCTGGGAGCGGGCCGGCAAGGAAACCGTCGGGAAGGGGCCCTGGCGATGAGCCGGCTCGAACTGCGGTATGTGCGCAAGGCGTTCGGTGGGCTCGACGTGCTGGCCGATATTTCGCTTAGCGTCGGCGCTGGTGAATTCGTCTCGATCCTTGGACCCTCGGGCGCCGGCAAATCGACACTCTTCCAGCTTCTGACCGGCGCCGAGCATGGCGAGGGCGAGATGTTGTTTGACGGCGCGCCGCTCGACGACCACGGCAGGCATTTCGCTTTCATGCCGCAGCGTGACGCGCTGATGCCGTGGCGGCGCATCCTCGACAACGCAACGCTCGGGCTCGAAGTGCAAGGCATGAGGAGACAGGCGGCGCGGGCGCGCGTTGCGCCGTTGTTTGCCGAATTCGGGCTTGCCGGCTTCGAGCGGCATTTTCCAGCGCAACTGTCCGGCGGTATGCGCCAGCGCGCGGCCTTGCTGCGCACGGTGGTGCAGCAACGCGACATGCTTTTGCTCGACGAGCCGTTCGGCGCGCTCGACGCGCTGACCCGCACGGCCATGCAGCGCTGGCTGGAACAGATGTGGCGGCATCATCGCTGGACGGCGCTCCTGATCACCCATGACGTGCGCGAAGCCGTGTTCCTGTCCGACCGCATCTATCTGCTGTCGGCGCGCCCGGCCCGCATCGTGCGTGAAATCAAGGTGCCGCTGCCGCGCCCGCGCAGCCTTGGCGGCGATGCCGCGCGCCAGGCAAGTACGCTCGAGGCCGAGATTCTCGACATCATCCTCAACGCCACCCCATCCAAAGGACACGATCATGACTGACTTGACGCGCCGGCAGGCCTTGTTGCTGACCCTTGCCACAGGCCTTCCGCTCGTTGCCGGATCGGGGCGAGCCCAAGCACAATCGGCACAAAAGGTCACCGTTGCCCTCGACTGGACTGTCAACACCAACCACATCGGACTGTTCGTCGCCCGCGACAAGGGCTTCTATCGCGAGGCCGGGCTCGAGGTCGACATCCTGCCTTACAGCGATACCGGTGCGGGCACGCTGGTTGCAAATCGCGTCGCCGATTTCGGCATCAACGGCACCATCAGCCTGTTCACCCAGAGAACCGCCGGAGCGGACCTGAAGGGCGTCTATGCGGTGGTGCAATCGGAAACCGGCCGCGTGGTCTTCAATGCGGCCCGCAGCGAGATCGTAAGCCCGAGAAACCTCGACGGCCTGACCTATGGCGGCTTCGGCAGCGCCTGGGAAAACGCCCTGATATCGACCATCATCCGCCATGATGGCGGCAAGGGCAATTTCGAGACGGTGACGCTCGGCACCTCAGCCTATGAGGCGCTGGCCAATGGTTCGGTCGATTTCACGCTCGAAGTCTCGACCTGGGAGGGTGTCGACGCCGAGCTCAAGGGCGTCAAACAACGCAGCTTCGTCTATGCCGATTACGGCGTGCCTGACGAGCACACGACACTGATCTCTTCGAGCGAAGCCTATCTCCAGGCAAACCCCAAGCCTGCGGCCGCCTTTGTCCAGGCGACGCGGCGCGGCTACCAGTTCGCGGTCGATCACCCCGAAGATGCGGCAGCCCTGCTGATCGCGGCCAACAAGGATGCGTTGACCAATCCGGCGCTGATCCACGCCTCACTGAAGGCGCTGATCGACGGCCATTATCTGCGCAGCCAAAGCGGTGCCATCGGGACGATGGATCCGGCCAAGATGGGAGCGATCGGCGGCTATCTCTTCGCGTCCGGCATTTTGCGTGATGCCGACGGCAAGCTGGTTGCTCAACGCCCGGATTTCGGGAGCTATTTCCGCAACGACTATCTGAGCTAGTCTGGCAAAACCAAATGAGATGGGTCGCCAGTCTTTCTGGGCGACCGCGTGGAGCAGGTCGTCTGGGAGTGGCGCCCTGGCTCCCCGACAGCCAGTTTAATGCCGATCTGATCTTGTTGATTAACTGCCCGGCAATGGTTGCGTGCAAAGGTCGCCCTGAGGGATCATTGGGGTGTTTGCATTGCTCATATCAAAAAGCGAGGCGCTTTCGCACATCAGTGACGGCAGGATTTTGTCCGCAGCCCGAACGCGCGAAATCCTGGTGGATTTGCGCGAAGGTTTCTTTCGGATCTGCGCGCTGGCCTTCGCGGGCATGTTCGTCTACCGCGGCGTATCTCACCTGATGCTCGACCCGACCCGCATCAATGTGGCGCTGATGGCAATTTCCGAGATCCTGACCTTTACCTGGCTGCTTCTGTCGCGGCGACCACAGGTACGCGACTGGAACCCGCTGACGGTGGTTGTTTCGGTGGTCGCCAGCTTCGGTGTCGGCTTCATCGACCTGGAACCGGGCGTGGCCATCATCCCGATCTATGCCGCCGCGCCGCTGCAAGTCCTGGCGTTGGGGTTCGTGATCTGGGGGAAGATATCGCTAGGGCGTTCTTTCGCCATTCTGCCGGGCAATCGCGGCGTGATGACCGACGGTGCCTACCGCCTGGTGCGGCACCCGATCTATGCCGGATACCTTGCCGGTCATGTCCTGTTCCTGCTGTCGGCCTTTTCCTTCTACAATCTTGCTGTCTACGCCGCGATCACCTTCTTCCAGGTTCATCGCATCCTGCGCGAAGAGGCGCTGTTAGCCGCGACGCCGGAATACCGGGACTATATGAAGCGCGTCCACTACAGGCTGTTCTATGGGATCGTCTGACAAGCCGGCCAGCGCAGAATCGTTCGGCCTGCAATCACGCTTGCACTCTCTCGCTCCCGCATCCGCCGACAGACTCTGGCCACTTGCAATCATCGTGGCGGTCTTGCTGATCTTGCGAGAGGCTCATGCCCTGTCCGGTGCGGTGTACGGCCTCGCAGTAAAGACGAGCAGAGTAACGTCCGATCATCAATGGCCTTACGCACTGTTAGTGTAAAGAGAAATTATTCCAACTTTATTATAATTTTATTTCAGAAATTTTGTTGATGTATACC
>NZ_RZQY01000159.1:0-10229 GCF_003998575.1 Mesorhizobium sp. M7A.F.Ca.CA.001.10.2.1
GCCAGAAGCTGGCCGAAGGACCTGTTCCTGTCCTTCAACCTGTCGCCATCGCAGCTCGTCGACCAGAACACCGGCCTGCACATACTGGCGATCCTCGATCGCACCGGCTTCGATCCGCGCCGGCTGGAGATCGAGATCACCGAGACCGGCCTGATGAACGACCCGGCCTCTGCCGCGCAGATCGTCGAGGATCTGCGCCGCGTCGGCATCCGCGTCTCGCTCGACGATTTCGGCACCGGCCAGTCCTCGCTCGGCCGTCTGCGCGAATTCCATTTCGACAAGCTCAAGATCGATCGCGCCTTCGTCTCCTCCATTCTCGACGACCGTCCCTCGGAGCACATCATCCGCGCCATTCTCGCAATGTGCGAGGGGCTCGGCATGGACGTCGTCGCCGAAGGCATTGAGCAGGAAGCGCAGGCCGACCGCCTCGTCCAGTTCGGCTGTGCCGGCGGGCAAGGCTATCTGTTCCGCAAACCCGTCGATGCCGACGCCACGCTCGGCTATCTCCGTGATTCCTTCCGCGGCGCCCTGCGCGCCAAAGCGATCTGACCGGCGATCCCCGCGATCCGCAATCCCGACGGTGCCGCCATGCGCATCCGGTGCGGCGCATTGTCGTTTTGTCTGACATAAGCCCAGAAATCCGATCTTTCGCCCTTGCCCACGCGCCTTGCGTGGCTAGGATGCGCGCCGATCACGCTACAGCGCCGCGCGTCCTTTCGGACGCGCAAAGGACGCTGTAGCAATTTACATCTTGCGCATGATCCCTTTCCGAAAATCGATCCGATTTTCGGGGTCATGCGCTGGGAGACAGGAACGATGATGCCATCGGCGCATTTTGCCGACCTCGAAGGAGCCTCGGTGCTGATCACCGGCGGCGGTTCCGGAATTGGTGCTGCCCTGACCGAGGGGTTTGTGCGCCAGGGCGCCAATGTCGCCTTCATCGACATCGCCGACGGCCCAAGCACGGCCCTTGCCGACCGCATCGAGAAAGCGTTCGGCAAGCGGCCGCTCTATCTCAAGACCGACCTACGCGACGTCGAGGCCCTGCGGGCGTCCGCCGCGAAGGCCGCCGAGGCGCATGGCGATGTCACTGTGCTGGTCAACAATGCGGCCTGGGATGAACGCCACGCCGTCGAGGACGTGACGGTCGAGTTCTGGGACAACAACCAGGCTATTAATCTCAGGCCGCATTTCTTCACCGCGCAAGCGGTGGCGCCGGGCATGAAGCGGGCGGGCGGCGGCTCGATCATCAACTTCACCTCGACGTCCTATCTGATCAACCACCCCGACATGCCGTCCTACACGGCCGCCAAGGCCGGTATCCTCGGTCTGACCAAGGGGCTGGCCGGCAAGCTCGGTGTCGACGGCATCCGCGTCAATGCCATTGCGCCCGGCTGGGTGATCACCGAGCGGCAGAAGGAGCTCTGGGTGACCGAACAGGGGCTTGCCGCCCATGTCGCCAAGCAATGCATCAAGCAGGTGATGCAGCCCGACGACATCGTCGGCACCGTGCTGTTCCTGGCCTCGGACGCCTCGCGCATGCTGACAGCGCAGATGCTGGTCGTCGATGGAGGTTTCCTGTGAGCCCAGCCGGGAACGCGCCGGCGGTCGCCGCCGTCGACTGGGGCACGACCCGCATGCGGGTCTGGCTGATCGACGGGCAAGGCAAGGTGCTTGCTGAACGCCGTGGCGATGATGGCCTGATCACGGCGCAGCAGAAGGGCTTTTCGACCATCCTCGAAGGGCATCTGGCGGCGATGGGAGCACCAGCGGCGCTGCCCGTCATCATCTGCGGCATGGCCGGATCCCGCCAGGGCTGGCTGGAAGCGCCCTATGTCACCGTGCCGGCGCCGCTTAGCGCCATCCTTGCTGGTGCCGCCAGCGTGCCCGGCCAGAGCCGCGACATCCGCATCGTTCCGGGCCTTGCCCAGCGACTGACTGACGCGCCCGACGTCATGCGCGGCGAGGAAACCCAGCTTGCCGGCGCCGGCCTGCCGGCCAGGGGGCGCCAGCTGGTCTGCATGCCCGGTACCCATTCGAAATGGGTGCTGGTCGAGGACGGTACTGTCACCGGCTTCGGCACCTGGCCGACCGGCGAGCTGTTTTCGGTGCTTGCCGCGCATTCGATCCTGCGCCATTCGCTCGGCGAACATCCAAAGCCCGTCACATCGGACAATCCGTTCTTCCGCCGCTGGTGCGAAACCGCATTGAGCGATGGCGGCGATGTCACCTCGCGGCTGTTTTCCATCCGCGCCGCCGGCCTGCTGCAGGATTTGAAAGCCGACGATGCCGCAGCCTGCCTGTCCGGCCTTCTGATCGGCGGCGAGATCGCCTCCGCCAGCCGTCGGCACGGCGCCGGTGCGGAACCCGTGGTGCTGGTCGCCTCCGGTGCGCTGGGAACGCTGTACAGCGAGGCGCTCGGCCTTGCCGGACTTGAGGTCCGGGCCGTCGACGCGGACGAGGCGGTGCGTGCAGGTCTCGTCGAGGCGGCGCGCGAGAACGGCATGATCGCAAGAATTGGAGCAGCTCGATGAGCCAGACCGCACCGTTTCCAAAACTCAAGCGCGGCCTGGTTGCCATCCTTCGCGGGCTCAAGCCCACCGAGGCGATGGCCATGGGCCAGGCACTGTTCGACGCCGGCATCGAGGCGATCGAAGTGCCGCTGAACTCACCGCAACCGTTCTCGTCGATCGCCCGCATCGTCCAAGTGCTGCCGAAAACGGCGCTGGTCGGTGCCGGCACGGTGCTGACGCCGGCCGATGTCGATGGCTTGCACCAGGCCGGAGGGCGGCTGCTGGTCAGTCCCAACATCGATGCCGAAGTGATGGCGCGCGCCATGCACTACGGCATGGTGACGATGCCCGGCGTGTTCACGCCAACCGAAGCCTTCCAGGCGATCAAGCTCGGCGCCTCGGCGCTTAAATTCTTCCCGGCGAGCGTGCTGGGTGCAGGCGGCATTTCCGCGATGCGCGCGGTGTTGCCGGCGCAAACGCTGGTCGGTGCCGTCGGCGGCGTCTCCGAAAAAGATTTTGCCGGCTACAAGGCGGCCGGCGTGACCGCCTTTGGACTGGGCTCCAGCCTGTTCAAGCCGGGCATGAGCGTCGACGAGGTGGCCGCGCGTGCACATGCTGCCGTCGTGGCCTGGGATGCGGTGTTCGGAGAAGCAGGATGAGCGAAGCGATCGTTACGGTTTTTTCCGATCACGTCTGCCAGCTCGGCGAGGGGCCGAGCTACGATCCCGCCACCGATACGCTCTACTGGTTCGACATCGTCAACGGTCAGCTTCTGCAAAAGCAACTGTCCGGCGGCGCGGCCACCGTCCATGAGCTTGGCCAAATGGCGAGCGCCATCGCCGTCATCGACGACAAGCGCCAGCTTATCGCCGCCGAAACCGGCCTTTATGTCCGTGATGTCGCGACCGGCAAACTGACGCTGCACACGCCTGTCGAGGCCGACAATCCGGTCACACGCTCCAACGATTCCCGGGTCCACCCCTGCGGCGCCTTGTGGATGGGCACCATGGGCAAGGGCGAGGAAAAAGGCGCCGGTTCGATCTACTGGTTTTTCAGAGGCGAACTGCGCCGGCTGTTTTCGGACATCACCGTCTCCAATTCGATCTGTTTTACCGAGGATGGCGCAATCGCCTACTACACCGACACCTCGACCGGGCTTTTGATGCGCGTCGCCTGCGACCCGGCGACCGGCCTGCCTGCCGGTGAGCCAAAGCTGTTCGTCGATCACCGCTCGGCCAAGGGCTATATCGACGGATCCGTGCTCGACCGCGACGGCATCCTGTGGAATGCCGTCTGGGGCGGCAGCGTCATCGAAGCCTATGGACCCGACGGCAAGCTCGTCCGCACGGTCGCCATGCCGGTGACGCAGCCATCCTGCCCGGCCTTTGTCGGCGCCAAGGCTGACCGGCTGGCGGTCACCTCCGCCTGGTCGGGCAAGGATGAGAAGCAGCGTCTGCTGGATCTGCAGGGCGGCATGACCTTTCTGCTCGATATTCCCGTCAACGGCCGCTTCGAGCCGCGCGTGCTGATCGCCTGAACGAACTGGATTCTGCGGTCGGACGGTGCGTTGTCACGCAACCGCCCGCGCCGTGTCGGTTTCGCGAGAGCCTGACGCCTCGACCGTGCGATGGTAGGCAATCGCACTGCCGGGGAACGTTCATCTCATGCCGAGCCGCCAGCCAAGACTGATCCTCGTCCATGAGCCGGAGAAGGCTTGTTTCGACCGTCTGGTCGCCGACGGTCATGCACCGCAGCGCGCCGCCGAAATCGCGTCCTATCTGGCGCAGTCTACCGATCTCGCTCCTGAATTCGAGGCGCTTGAACGCGCCTGCCAGGCACGCGGCCTGTCGTTTGCGCCAGTGGCGCTGGACGACGCCGCAACGGTGCTCGCCGAGGAGCACCCCAGCACGACGCTGGTCTGGACGCTGACCGACGGCATCGCCTATTTCCGCGGCGGCGCGGCGCCCGCTCTGGCGCGATTGGGCGGTTTCAAGACGGTCGGCGCAGATGATGCGCTGTTCGCGCTCTGTCAGGACAAGTTCCGCTCCGGAGCCGTGCTCGGCGCACTCGGCATGCCGGTGCCGCAGGCCGGGCTCGCGCGCGACGGCCAATGGCTGGTCGAGCCGCCGGCCTCGCCCGCCGGCTGGTTCGTCAAGCCCAATCGGCTCGGCGCCAAGATCGGTATCTGGCCGGACTCGCGTGTGGCCGACCTCGGCCATGCGCTGGAGCTTAGCCGGCGCGTCTTTTCGGCCTATCGCGACGATGTCGTCGTCCAGCCCTATGTCGCCGGCCGCAATGTGCGCGCCAGTTTCCTCGGCCTGGTGCCTGGCGCCGGGGTCGAAGCCCTTGGCGTGGCTTTTGTCGATTCAGGCGCCGATTTCCAGACCATGGCCGACAGCCTGGCGCTCTACGGCGACACCGGGGAGGCAGCGAAAGCGGCGGGACATTACGCCGAGCCGGAACTCGTCGCGGTTGCCGACAGCCAGCCGGCCGCCGACACCAGGATTCGCGCGATCGCCGAGCGGCTGATGGGCGGGCTCGGCCTGCGCGATGTGTTTTCCATCGATCTCAGGGTCGAGGCCGACGACACCGTCCACCTCATCGAGTTCGAGGTCTGCCCCGGCCTGCCCTGCTTCGATTTCCGCGCCTATTGCCGCCAGCAATGGGGCCTCGAGCTGGCCGACGCCATGGCCAAGACAGCGGCGAGCCGGCTGATCGGCCAAGAGCATCGCGCCTGAAGGCGCGAGGGCAGATCGCGGGCCGACGGGCGGACGCGTTTCACTGCGGCATTCGCTCGACCGCCTGCAAGGACGGATCCATCTTGTCCCAGGCATGGCCGTGGCTCGTGTAGGTCACCATCTGCGGGCTGAACTGTTCCGGATCGTCGAGGCTGGCCGCGTGGACCACTATCAGCTCGGGCATGGCGACGGGTATCAGAAAGACCGGCGTTCCGCAGGTTGGACAGAAGGTGTGGATTTTTTCGTTGCCGCTGGCGCCCGCCACGCGCCAGGTGCTCACCTCCCCGGTGATGGCCATATCGGCACGCTGGCCGAAGGTCAGGTAGGATCCGTGGCCGGTGCCTGAGCGCTTCTGGCAATCGCTGCACTGGCAGTGGTTCTGGAAGATCGGCTCGTCATTGGTTTCGTAGCGGATCGCGCCGCATGCGCAGCCGCCGGTATAACGCTTGGTCATTGTCATTCTCCACGGGCCTGATTCTGCTTGAGGTCGCAACATCAGGCCGATTTCGGCTTGGCGAAAATGTCGATGCCGCTGCCGGTTTCGAGGAAGGATTTCAGGCTCGACAGCACCGCCGGCCAGCCCTGGCTGACGCCTTTCGCCATGCCGCTGCCGGCTTCGAGCTCGTCATGGCTGACGGTCAGCCGCACCATGGTGTCGTATTCCTCGATGGCGAACGTCACCCGGCTGGTTTTCGACGGATCGTCGGCCTGCGAAGCATTCGCCCAGGTGATGACAAGGCGGGTCGGCGGCGAAATCTCGACGACCTCGCCGACGAGCTCTACGGTCTGTTCGTCATTGGCGCGGATATGTTCCCATTTCGAGCCCGGCGTCCATTCGGAGACGTTCTCGTGGCCCCAGTAGCGCTTCGCGATCTCGGGCTTGATTATGGCCTCGAACACCTTCTGCGGCGTTGAGCGGATATAGGTCACGTAGACAAAGCTGGTCGTTTCCCTGGTCATCGGTCTTCTCCTTCGAGTTCTTGCTTCAGGTCGTGCAGCAGGCTGAGCCGCTGCCGTTCGAATTTCCGTACCCAGCGCTCGTAGACTTCGTGCAGCGGCACGGGATTGATGAAATGCAGCTTTTCGCGGCCGCGCTTGACCGTGCTCACCAGATTGGCCGCCTCCAGCAGGTCGAGGTGCTGGGTGGCGGATTGCCTGGCCATGTCCAGATGGTCGCAAAGCTGACTGAGCGTCTGCCCGTTCTGCTCGCACAGAAGGTCAAGCAGCCTTCTGCGTGTCGGATCGCCCAGCGCTTTGAAAATCTTGTCGGCGTCCATCTGCCTCACCTTGTTGTAGGCACAATATGCAGGTAAATACCTGCATGTCAACCGGCGATCCGACCCGCGTGAATGACCGCTCGTCGGCACGGCTCCGCACCCGGCAACTGCGCCAGGCAGATGACCGTGAAATCGCGGAGCAAAGATATGTAAAATGCGCCTGCGGGGCTTCAAACGCCGCCAGGCTTTATCCGATTTTGAGCAATGATCTCCGGCGAAAACCGGAATGACTTCTTCGGAACTATGCTTGCAAGGACATCAGGCGCCCTCGACCAGGACGATTTCGCCGTCGGCGACCTTCTGACGGATGGCGACGGCGCGCTGGTATTCCGGCGAATGGTAGCAATCATGCGCGGCGGCGAGCGATTCGAACTCTATGATGACGTTGCGTGCCCGGCCGGGGCCTTCGGCCTTTTCATGCTCGCCGCCGCGCGCCAGGAACTTCGCACCGAAGCGCTCGAAGGCAGGCTTGGCGGCGGCGACATAGTCCTTGTAGCCTTCCGCGTCGCGCACATCGACACGGGCGATCCAGTATCCCTTGGGCATTTTCTTGGTCTCCGAACTTGTTCTTGGAAATCTCAGGCCGAGCGCATCTCGTCGAGGATGGCTTCGGCCGCTTCCCGTTTGTTGTCCGCAGCAATGATCGGCCGGCCGACGACGAGGTGGCTGGCGCCGTTGCGGATCGCCTGGCCCGGCGTCACGACGCGCTTCTGGTCGCCATGGTCGCTGCCCGCCGGCCGGATGCCGGGTGTCACCACCGCCATGTCGGGTCCGACGATGCGGCGCACCGCCTCGGCCTCCGCGGCCGAGCAGACGATGCCGCCCATGCCGGCATGCAGCGCCTGTTCCGAGCGCCGCAGCACCAGCGTATGCGGGTCGTACTCGTAACCGACATCGATCATGTCCTGCTCGTCCATCGAGGTCAGCACGCTGACGGCAAGCA
This sequence comes from Mesorhizobium sp. M7A.F.Ca.CA.001.10.2.1, assembly GCF_003998575.1. Classification (NCBI taxonomy): domain Bacteria; kingdom Pseudomonadati; phylum Pseudomonadota; class Alphaproteobacteria; order Hyphomicrobiales; family Phyllobacteriaceae; genus Mesorhizobium; species Mesorhizobium sp. M7A.F.Ca.CA.001.10.2.1. The sequence continues at coordinate 7,472 of NZ_RZQY01000159.1, forward strand.
GGCAAAGGTCGCTGCCGCGCGCTGCTTCCACCGCCGCCGCCATCGCCTTGGGATAGGCGTGGATGGTCAGCATGGTCATGCCCATCTTGACGATGTTCTCGACGCCCTTGGCCACCGTGTGGTCGATGTCGAGCAGCTTCATGTCGAGGAAGACCTTGGTGCCGCCGCTGGTCAGTTCCCTGGCGAAATCGAGCCCGCCGGCGAAGGCAAGCTGGTAGCCGATCTTGTAGAAGGAGACGACGCCGTCGAGTTCGCGCACCGCCTGCTCGGCTTCTCTCACTGTCGGCACGTCGAGGCCGACGATCAGCCTTTCCTGCATGGATTGGGCCTGCAAGGTGCTGGCAATCATGTCTCTATCCGGGTGGACAGCATGCGCGAGGTTTCGATCAGCGTGCGGCATAGATGCTCCATCGATTTGTACAGTCTTTCGTCACGGAAATTGCCGTCCTCGTCGAAGGCGCTGCCACCCTCGGGCACCGAGCATTCCGGCGTCACCACCTCCATCTGGCAACGTACCAACACGGCGCGCAGATGGTTGATGCAGCGGATGCCGGCAAAGTGCCCGCTGGAGGACGAACAGAGGCCAACGACCTTGCCGGCAAGTGGCCTCACCGGCCGCCCGCCATCCCTGCGCACCCGGCTCACCCAGTCGATCGTGTTCTTGAGCAGCGGCGGAATGGAGCCGTTATATTCGGGCGTGGCGATCAGCAGCCCGTCATGGGCGATCACCAGACGGCCGAGTTTCTGGGCGTTTTCGGGAACGCCTTTTTCCTTTTCCAGATCCTCGTCCAGGATCGGCAAGGGATAGTCGGCAAGCGAGATGCGGGTCACCTCGGCGCCTTGCATGGCAAGTTCCTTCTGCGCCACGTCGGCCGTCCTGCCGCTATAGGCGCCGCTGCGCACCGAGCCGGCGAAGACGAGGATTTTCGGGATCACTGCCATTGGCCACCCTTGCTCCCGGACAGGTACAGCCAAGGATCGAGCAAATCAACGCCAACTTCGTCATCCCTGGGCGAAGCAGGAGCGAAGCTCCGTCGCGGAGACCCTGGGATCCATTCCGTGACCTTGACCGTAGAGTGCGGCGGAACAGAACTCTGCGCCGTGGCGTGCACTCGGAAGTCGCGGCATGGATCCTCGGGTCTGCGCTGCGTCGCTGCGCTCCTTGCTCCGCCCGTGGATGACGAAGTCATAGAGTTTGCGCGAGTCGCCGAGCGGTTCCGCTCCGAGAAACTAATGCGCTTCGCGGCGGTAGATCCACAGCTGGGTCGGCGGGATGTTGCGAAGGATGAAATCGAAATGCTTGACCGTATAATTGCCACGGCCGGCCGGGATCGGCGACATCGGGCCGTAGGTCAGCTGCACGATCGGCCGTCCGGCCGGGATGCGGTCGAGCAGGCTCTCGATATAGGCAATGCGCTGGGCGACCGGGAAGTTGAGCAGCGGCACGCCGGAAACGACGGAATCGAAGATCATCCCGCTCTTGTCGCCAAGCGTGGCGTTGAGATTGAAGGCATCGCCCTCGATGACGTTGACGCCGGGATAGAGCCGCCGCAGATGACGGACGAAATCCGCGGAATACTCGACCGCGTAGAGGTTTTCGGGCCGCACGCCCTGAGCGAGGATGGCGCGGGTGATCACGCCGGTACCGGGGCCGACCTCAAGCACCGGCAGGCCGGATTTAGGATTGACGATCGAGGCCATTTTGCGCGCGGTGACCGAACTGGTGGGCACGATCGAACCAACCGCCTTCGGCTTGTCGATCCAGCCCTTGAAGAATTTGAGTTCGTCGTCGAACTTTTCGACAAGCGCCTTCCGCAGTCCAGGGCCACGTGTCATGCAAGCTCTCCTCAGCGCTTCCCGCAAAGTTACTTAGCACCTGAGCGGTGCTAGGCAAGGCGCGGCCGGACGCATGTCGTGGATAAGATAATTTTCGTCGCGTCTCAAGGGGTGACGCGATTCAAGGATTTACGCGTTGCAAATCGGCTTAGGCTGGCCAAAGTGCATCAACGTTCGCCAAAGGACTCGAAAAAATCCTTCATGCGGGCAAAAAAGCCGCTCGATTGGGGCGAATTGTCCTGCGAGGAGAGCTGTTCGAACTCCTCCAGCAGCTCACGCTGGCGGCGGGTCAGGTTCTGCGGCGTCTCGACCGCGGTCTGGATGTAGAGGTCGCCGACATTGGGCTGACGCAGCACAGGCATGCCCTTGCCCTTGAGACGGAACTGGCGCCCGTTCTGCGTGCCCTCGGTCACCTTGACCTTTGTCTGCGTGCCGTCCAGCGTCGTCACCTCGAAGGAGCCGCCAAGGGCTGCCGTCGTCATCGAGATCGGCACCTTGCAATACAGGTCGGCGCCGTCGCGTTGGAAGAACTCGTGCGGTTTGACCGCCAGGAAAATATAGAGGTCGCCCGATGGCCCGCCGCGCAGGCCGGCTTCGCCCTCATTGGCAAGGCGGATGCGGGTGCCGTCCTCGATGCCGGCCGGGATGTTGACCGACAGCGAACGCTCCTCGGTGACGCGGCCCTGGCCGGCGCATTTCGGGCACGGATCCTTGATTGTCTGGCCGCGGCCCTGGCATTGCGGGCAGGTCCGTTCGATCGAGAAGAAACCTTGCGTGGCGCGCACCTTGCCGTGGCCGTTGCACATCGAGCAGGTGACGGGCTGGGTGCCGGGCTTGGCGCCGCTGCCCGAACATTCAGAGCAGGAGATCGACGCCGGCACCCGGATCTGCGCGGTCTTGCCGGCAAAAGCCTCTTCCAGGG
>NZ_RZQY01000015.1:0-26019 GCF_003998575.1 Mesorhizobium sp. M7A.F.Ca.CA.001.10.2.1
GGCTTGGGCTGTACTGAGAAACGGGCTGCCCTTTTTCGCGCGGGCCGCGCGTTCGTTTTCGTCGTCCATGATGATCCTCGTTTCGCTTCGGACAAGCGAGGGCGACGATGGGCGAGGGAGATCGTCTCGGGGACGGGCGAAGAGTCGGGGGAGAGTTTTCGCCGCCCTTTAGGGCGGACGGGGTTTGGGTGGAACTCCTGGGAATGAGCCCCGCGCCGGGGCTGCGGCGCGAGGCTCTTATCTCGGCCGGTCAGTCGGCCGGGTTCCAGATGATGGCGTAGGTGTCGTGATCGTCCTGGCCGGCGGCGCGGCCGAGATTGGCGTAGAGCTTGCGCGGTCCGAACTCCGGCGCTGCAATCGACAGGCTCACATAATCCTTGCCGGAAGTCTCGCCGGTGCGGATCCAGCCAGCGCCGACTTCGACCCCTTGCGTAAGCACCCGGAAGTCGGGATGGTTATCGGCGCTCTTGGCCTGGTTGGGGACGATATCGATGTCGGCGCGGACGCTGAGCGTCTTGAACTGGCCCTTGTAGGCGCCGTTTTCCTGCTTGTTGACGTAACCGATCGCGGTCATTTCGAAGTCTCCTTTTGTGGTTTCGCCGGGGACCATCCCCTGCGATGGCGCACCGTAATGGGCGCGTCAGGACCGCCTGAATCCGACAGGGCCGCAGCGACAGTGAAGGACCCGAGCGGGCAGCTTTTTTGTGAGCGAAGCGGCGCGAGGAAGCCGCCGCAGGCGGCGGGGAAAAAAGCTGATGGCGCGAGGGTTTCGGGCGGCCGGACCCGCCCATAGGTCGACAAGCCAGCCGCAGGGATGGTCCTTGGAGAGAGCATGGAGACCGCTCGCCAAGTGCGGTCTGTCAGCCAAGCAGGACGCCGGGATGAAACGGCCTGCAAAGATGCTGCGCCCTTATGCCGGATCGAGATCGTGCCAGCGGGTCGGGCGCCAGAGCAGACATCCGGCATGGTGCGATCTATGAAAGCAGGGCTCGCCAGCGGGAATTTGATACGCGAGGGGGCCAAAGTAAGGCTGGATGAGAAGCCGGTGCTACCTGCAGGTCCAGTGTCATGTGGCGGCGCTCGGGAAACCGCTACGCAATGTAACGCGCTCTTATGAGGCGAACAGACCGGCCCCAAAACCGATCGACCGGTGGTCGGCGCGAAACGCGTCATGCCTGTCCGAAAGCTGACAGTGGCAGAAGACGCATGTCGGGTTCCGCACAATTGACCATGCTGGATTTGTGAGGTTTTCAGGGAGAGCCATGCGTTCACTTCCCAGTGAGCTTTGGCACGGCATTTGCTCTTGATGTGGCAACACGGATCGAAGGTTGACTGCATGCACAAGCGCGAGATGAGCAATGCTCTCCTTTCCTGGAGGCTTGGCAGCAGATTCGATTTGACGTTGCGAGGAGCTTCAGCCGCTCGCGGCGGAAGTGATCTCAAATCTGAAGGCACCGTTGGGGCCGCAGCCATCAAACACATCTTTCTCTTTTTCGCAGCTCGTCTTCAACGCGATGCGGACTTCTTCGCGTCGACGGCGGCCGAAGGTGGAGAAGGGGCTCGACTTGCAAAAAGGAGTTGTCAATGACGTCTTACGTTCGCACCAACAGCCCGGCGCAGGTGCGCTCACTGTCCACCTTTGGCAAGCATCTGCAAAGGAGCGTGCTGACGGCGACGCTGCTTGCCGCGGCTTCGACGGGAAGTGAAGCGCAGCCCTATGTTCGTGCTGACGGCAGCACGATTGACGACTTGGAAGCGGCGCGCGCAAGTTGGCGTCATGACGCCGAATTCAATGGAAATGTGGGGCTCGCAGCCATCAACACGGATGCCGCGTATGCGTTGGGTTCCACGGGGAGGGGGCCAGAGCTCCTCGCCTGCCCTCGTCCGTCTTGACGAGTGCCCGATTACAGCCTACCTCACTATCGCGTTAGCACTCGTCCATCGCGAGTGCTAACAAAAACCCCTCAACATCCGCACCAGGGAAAAATCCGAAAATGGCAAAGTCGAAGTTCCGCCCGCTGCATGACCGCGTGGTCGTTCGCCGGGTCGAATCCGAATCCAAGACCGCTGGCGGGATCATCATCCCCGACACGGCAAAGGAAAAGCCGCAGGAAGGCGAGATCATCGCCGTCGGCTCCGGCGCTCGTGACGAAGCTGGCAAGCTGGTCCCGCTGGACGTCAAGGCCGGCGACCGCATCCTGTTCGGCAAGTGGTCGGGCACCGAAGTCAAGCTCAATGGCGAAGACCTTCTGATCATGAAGGAATCCGACATCATGGGCATCATCGGCTGATATCAGGCCTTTCGTCAACTGAATTCCCGGGCTCGATCAAAGCCCCTGCCAGGAGCTAAAAATGGCTGCCAAAGACGTAAAATTCTCCCGTGATGCCCGCGAGCGCATGCTGCGCGGCGTCAACATCCTCGCCGACGCGGTGAAAGTCACGCTCGGCCCCAAGGGCCGCAACGTGGTCATCGACAAGTCGTTCGGCGCCCCGCGCATCACCAAGGACGGCGTCACCGTCGCCAAGGAAATCGAGCTTGAAGACAAGTTCGAGAACATGGGCGCACAGATGGTCCGCGAAGTTGCTTCGAAGACCAACGACATCGCCGGCGACGGCACCACGACCGCAACCGTTCTGGCACAGTCGATCGTCCAGGAAGGCCACAAGGCCGTTGCCGCCGGCATGAACCCGATGGACCTGAAGCGCGGCATCGATCTGGCCGTGACCGAAGTCGTCGGCGCGCTCGGCAAGGCTGCCAAGAAGATCAAGACCTCCGAGGAAGTCGCCCAGGTCGGCACCATCGCCGGCAACGGCGATGCTTCGGTCGGCTCGATGATCGCCGAAGCGATGCAGAAGGTCGGCAATGAGGGCGTCATCACGGTCGAGGAAGCCAAGACTGCTGAGACCGAACTCGAAGTCGTCGAAGGCATGCAGTTCGACCGCGGCTATCTCTCGCCCTACTTCGTCACCAACGCCGACAAGATGGTTGCCGAGCTCGAGGACGTCTACATCCTTCTCCACGAGAAGAAGCTCTCCAACCTTCAGGCCATGCTGCCGGTTCTCGAGGCTGTCGTGCAGACCTCGAAGCCGCTGGTCATCATCTCGGAAGACGTCGAAGGCGAGGCTCTGGCCACGCTAGTCGTCAACAAGCTACGTGGCGGCCTGAAGATCGCCGCCGTCAAGGCGCCGGGCTTCGGTGATCGCCGCAAGGCCATGCTGGAAGACATCGCCATCCTCACCGGTGGCCAGGTCATTTCCGAAGACCTCGGCATCAAGCTCGAGAATGTTGGCCTCAACATGCTCGGCCGCGCTAAGAAGGTGTCGATCTCCAAGGAGAACACCACCATCGTCGACGGTGCCGGCAAGAAGGCCGAGATCCAGGGCCGCGTCGCCCAGATCAAGCAGCAGATCGAGGAGACCACTTCGGACTACGACAAGGAGAAGCTGCAGGAACGTCTGGCGAAGCTCGCCGGCGGCGTTGCGGTGATCCGCGTCGGCGGTGCGACGGAAGTCGAAGTCAAGGAAAAGAAGGACCGCGTCGATGACGCCCTCAACGCGACCCGTGCGGCCGTCGAAGAAGGCATCGTTGCAGGCGGCGGCGTAGCCCTGCTGCGCGCTTCGGCCAACATCAAGGCCACCGGCGTCAACGCCGACCAGGCCGCCGGCATCAACATCGTTCGTCGTGCGCTGCAGGCTCCGGCCCGCCAGATCGCGGCCAACGCCGGTGCGGAAGCATCGATCGTTGCCGGCAAGATCCTTGAGAACAAGGGCGCGACCTTCGGCTACAACGCCCAGACCGGTGAATATGGCGACATGATCGCCATGGGTATCGTCGATCCGGTCAAGGTTGTCCGTACGGCTCTCCAGGACGCGGCCTCGGTCGCCGGCCTGCTGGTCACCACTGAAGCCATGATCGCGGAGGCTCCGAAGAAGGAGTCGGCTGGCGGCGGCGGCATGCCTGGCGGCATGGGTGGCGGCGGCATGGGCGGCATGGGCGGTATGGATTTCTAATCCAGCTCTGGCAGCTTTCGCAACGAGAGGGCGGCATCAATGCCGCCCTCTTTTTTTGCGAACCTCGGTCCGATGAACGATCGACGCCAACGCCGGCCATCGGCGTTAGGGCAACCTCAAAAGAACTGTCGAGTTGGTTGCGCGCGGCTTTGCGTCATCAGAGGCGCAAGGCGGTCGCGTGTGAGGATTGCGCGGTCCCATAGGCGGTTTCGGCATGTGCCTCACCTTCGACATCGACATTGCGGCCAAGCAGGAAATCGGCGGCTTTCGAGGCATGGCTTGCGGCGCGGAAGATGGCGCGGTTGTCCTCGCGCAAAACCGTCAGCCATGAGCCGATGTAGTCCGCATGGCGCACGGTCGGCTCGATGCCGAGACTGCTGCAGATGAAGGCTGATGCGATTTCGGCGACGAGTTCCTCGCGCGCATAGGTGTTGGACCCGAAGGAGCCGGATAGGTCGCGCGCGAGTCGCCTCGGGTGGCCGGTCCAGTGGCCAAGCTCGTGAAAGCAGGTCCGGTAATAGTCGATCTGGTGGAAGAAAGCCCGCTGCGGCGGCACCTGTATGGTGTCGCTGCCGGGCATGTAGAAGGCGCGCTCGCCGCCGATGCGAAAATCAGCGCCGGTTGCATGAATGAGCGCCTCGGCGTGCGGGACCATCTCGCGCTCAGGCAGAGGCTCGCCGGCGTCGTAAAGATGTTCGGGCAGATTATCGCACTGCGCGACATTGAAGACGGTGAAGCGCTTCAGGAAGGGCACCGCCTGCGGTTCGTCGCCATCGGTGTCGGCGCGTTGCTTTTCGTTCTTGGGAACAAAGCGGTCAGCGTGAACGATGGTGGTGCCGTGCTCGCCCTTTCTGACATTGCCGCCAAGCGAAAGCGCCTGCCGGAAGGTGAGCCAGTTCTGGCTGGGGAAACCGCGCTCGATGACCGCGCCCCACAGGATCAGGATATTGATGCCGGAATATCGGCGCTGGGTGGCCGCATTCCGCGGCAGGCCGAGGCCTGTCCTTGCCCTGCCCCACGGCTTGACCCATGGCACGGTGCCGCGCTCCAGTTCGGCAATGATGCGGTCGGTGATTTCCTGATAAAGGCTGGCGCCGGTGCGCCCGCCACTGTCTGCGCCAGCCTGTCGGCTGCCGCAACGTTTGTTGTTTGCACGCATCGTGATGTCCTCCGCTCTACAATCGCGCGCCCTCCCCGGAAGCGGGGTGGGCGGCAAAAGCGACCGGAAAGGCCCGCCGTCGGAGGCGGACTGCATCAGCAGGACCGGAACGGAGTGGAGGACCCGAAAGCGACAAGCGAAGGGTTGCGGGACGCCGCGGCGGGCCTAGAAGGGAGTGCTGCCCACCCTGCGCCAGGGGGAAGGCCACAATAGAAAGACGCCGGCCGACAGGCCGGCGACCGTCAGCAGCCGAAGGCTGCCCCGCGCCAGGGGGCGATGCCGCAGGGCCAAGACCGCCTGAGCTTGCCGAAGAAAAGCGGGCTCGGTTCACGAGCACCCGGCCAGCGACTTCAGGCGCGGGCGCTCAGGATTGTTGTTGGCGCCCACGGCAGCTGGATGACCGCAACAAGATTACGAGGAGCGACAGCAAAGCCAGCTGCCACAAACGGCACGCTCCGGCAACAACAGCGTGGCCGGTCTACAGATGCTGCCCCGCACGAGAGCCAGCACGCTTTGAGCGCGCATCGGCGATGCAAGCGTTGCAAGCTGGCCATGTCCACAAGGTCGGCGACCACTATATCGCCGACCACCAACGCGGGCGTACCGTCTAAGTGCAGACCTTTCGCGAGTGCGCGGACGCGCGCATTTCATCTGCGATGGCCGGATCTTGCATTCCCGCTTGAGCTGCTCAACGTCAAGGCCTACACGCGCTGCGATCTTGAGAGTGACCCTTCAACTGGGGGAAATCATAAGGGCGCGGTGGAATTCGTCGAACTTTCCCTGTTTTCTCGAGGCGAGTGCGGCAAAGGCTGGGAATTGGGAATCCGGTCCCAGGACCGGGAACTGTTTGATCACAAGCTTCAGATTGGGTTCATGCTTGAGGCTTTTTGGTAGTTGATATCAGCCAGTCTGCAATGCGGACAGTTGTGGTAGTCATTGAATATGACCAGAACGGCATCGCCTTGCGGGTTGCCGGCGATTGGCGAAGAAGATCGTTGTCGAATGCGCCGCTCCACTTTTGCCTGCGGTCGACCACGCCTGCCGGTGCAGGTTCGCGCTATATTGGCTCGCCAGCAAGGCGAGGAGTAAAAGAAGAGCTGCGACAGTGATGGCAGTCGGCTTAGACATGAGTCTCCAATCCATGGACGGCGTGGCAGCAACGGCCCGCCTTTTTGGTGTAAAATGGGTCGGTTTTGATCGTGCCCCGCAGTTGCTACAGGCGCACAGGTGCCGGTGCGATCTGGCGGTTTCTCAAATACGGCTTTGCGCCATCGGGTCCACCCCAATAGTTGAGCGTCGTTCGCACGGGGAATTGTGTTCACCACGCCGGGCGACTTGACCGTCCACCGCCAGAGCGCTGAACGGTCCGCTAGTGAGGCGCTCCCCGAATCGTCGTTTATCCCGCTCGCCCCGGACCGGGTGACAGCCAGCGTTGCCGCTACGCTGCGGAGAAAAACCGTCAGCGCGTGGCATTCGGACATAAGCTGATCAACGCCAAGAATAAGCCCCACGGAGGTGACCGGTGCGGCCGGAACAAGAAAGAGCGTTGCAGCCATTGTGACGAGGCCTGCACCGGTAATGCGGGTTGTTCCGTTCGAAGGGAACAATGCGACAAACAGCATGAGGATCCGGCAGCCGATCGGGAGATCAGTTTTCGTCGCTTGGGCGATGAAAAGGGCGGCGAGCATCATATTCGTGCCGTCCAGATTGAATGGAATGAGACCCACGACCGAATGCGTGGCGCCGGCCTTTTCCATCTTCTCCATGAGCGAGGCCAGCGCGGCCTCTGAGGAGGACATTGCGAGCAGCAGCTCGTCCTTGATGTATCGGACGAGAGAGAAGAGCGAGCGGCCGTTGTAGCGGCAGACCGCGCCGAACAGGACCGAGAGGAACAGGACCGAGAGGAACAAGACTTGCAGGATGTCGCCTTCCGCGAAGGCACTGGCAATCGTTGACGGGATGATGTTCATCAGGAAGCTGGTCACGGACTGCTCGTGAGCCGTGGCCACATAGCCCTTAACGGCTTCGACATCGAGCGAGGCCGGATCGATGTTGAGGCCGGCGCCAGGCTGAACGATATTCGTGACAATCAGCCCGACAACAAAAGCGAGCGTCGAGAAGGTGAGAAAATAGACCATCGCCTTGGCGGCAACTCGGCCGACCTTCTGCAGATCGCTCATGCCGGCAATGCCGGTCGCTATTGTCAGGAAGATGACAGGTACGGTGATTATCTTGACGACCTCGACGAAGGCATCGCCGAGCGGCTTCAGGCTGTGGCCGGTCTCCAAATGGAAATAGCCGATTGCGGCACCCAGGATTATGGCGGCAAGTACCTGCACGTAGGTCCGGGCAAAATGGCGCTTGCGGGGCGCTGCGATCGCGCGGGGAACTCTTGGAACCAACACCGTCTCTCTCCTTGACCGGATCGGGGTGGGGCTCCTCCCTCTCCCATGCAGTGCTCCGGTCGAACGCTGCGCCCACTTCGGCGCAAACGATGTGCCAAATAGCAAAGAGGGGAAAACGCGCAGGACCTCACGCAATGCTTGCGATTCGCTCTCCCACACTCGTGCAGTGGTTGCCTGTCGCAACTATGGAAGGCTAAATTCTTGGGAATTCCAAAGGTCGCTCTTTGCGTCGGCGCAGCTTGGCTGCCTGGAAGGTTCCCTCTTTGCCTTGCGGTCTGCGAGCAGGGTCCAGATGGTCATCATTTGGCTGCGCGCCGCACGGGGCTCGAAAGATTCAATCGAGGACGGGTCCTCTTGGAAAACGGGGGCAGCGTTGGTCAAGCCCTTCCACCCTGCTGTCCCAATGGTGTTCAGAAGCTCAGTTCACGATCAAGCGATGGATCAGCGTCATCTGGCGTTTGCGCCATCGCGGCGGCGTTGCAACGGGTCTGCCAAAGATGAGAAGGCCGCGAGGCAGGGTCCGAGACCTAGACTCCAACCTCATAGCGCGCTCGGCTCGCGTTCGGAAGGTTCGAACCGCAGCACGATCAGGTGGCGACACCGTTGGTCGGAACCGGAACCCGACGAATGATCGTTCGTGACCGACATCTGTGAACAAGCAGTATGTGTCATTGCAATCACCACCCGTTGCGCGGAAATGCCCATATGGCCGTGAATGAACTGGATTTGGTGATTTTCCAGATGGCGGTGGAAAGCGTCCGCTTGCTCTCTTCAAGCTTTGATGAGAAGGCGGCTGAGATAGCCACGAGGAGCCGTGGTAGCCTTCTTTTTGACGTGCGGGTGGACGGTGACCTGGAGGTCCAGCGAGTCGCAGCCATTGGATATCCAGGCGACAAGATCGGTGTGGTGGCATTGGACCGAGAGGGCCTTGTTAGCTGTTGTTGCCTTGTCAATGGCACCTTCTCACCTTTCATTGCACCGTTGGAGAACTGGACCAGCATGCCCCTTTCGATGCAGGCCCAGATCGATGTCACAGGCTATGCGAGGCTCCTTCTGGCCGCCTTGCGAAATGCTGGACATATGCTGGACAGGTAGCATCGCGATGATGTCTGTGATGAGATGGTGCAAACGGCTGGATGAGGCGATCGCTTGCTGGCAGCTTTGGCAACAAAGCGATCGGTGAGTTCGCAATGCTGGAACACGTCCTATAGACTCTGCAGTTAAGTTAGCGGACTACGATCTGACGAATGCCCTCTGACAGTCTGCATGGCGCGGCATGCCCTCTTAGGAATGCAGCCGTGGTTCTACACGATCGGCTGTTTTTGTGTCGAAGGCGACGGGCACGCCATGAACGAAGGAAGCGGCCGCCAACAGTTCCTCCAACTCGCGGTCGGTGGCCTTGCATGCCGGCATTAGTGTTCGGATGGCGCGGATCGCCTGCGCCATGGAGAGAAGCGGACCCTTCCCCTGGAAAGGACATAGGCTTCTGCGGCTTTTTCGACGGTGACAGTGTGAAACGAATTGGTCATGACGAATTCCTCCCTGAACCCTGACCAACCCGACTTATGGCACGAATTCGACCGCCTTCAAGCCTATGTCCGATTGCGGACAATCGCTGCGATTCGTTCAAAACCGCTGATGCTTTTGGGCGACCTGGTGAGGGGCAAGGAGACGTCGGCTGAACCCGTTTCAACCGACATGCTTCAGGCAGCGGCCAGGCCGAAATAACGCTGCTCCTCCTTGTCATAAGCGCCATGTGTGAGCTTTATCAATCCGGCACGGTCGATGATCGTGATCTCGCCGCGCTTGGCGTGCACCAGTCCTCGATACTCAAGCATTTGCAGGGCCGTGGTGACCCCGGGCGGTGGGCGCGAGCATGGTCGCCAGAAATTCATGCGTCGGGAGGATCTTATCTCCTTCCGCACGGTCGTGGACCATCAAGCTGCCAGCGGGCCAGCCGTTCTTCGATCTTGGAGTGGCCATTGACCAGTGCCGTCCGGCATGATTGGACGAGGAACGCGTGGGCATAATCCAGCACTGAGGTGCGAAGCGACGGGCTAATCGCAGGGCGAAGGTTTTCAACCGGCAGGCGCCAGGTAGTGCTTTCAGAATGACGGCAATTCCTTTCATCCCGTCATCGCCGACAATGCCGACTTCACCTTGCCGCCCGCCGGTCATGGTGGCGACCACCGACGCGATGCCCCTCTCGGGAAAATATACGTTCTTGATCGGCTGATGCGCGACCTCCAACTGGTCCTTGATGCCCGGTTCGACGTGATGCAGCGATGGTCGCAAAAGCGCGAAGTCCTGCGGGGTGAGGGCTTCAGCACCTGGTCGCGAAAGAGGGATCGGGCAAGGCTCTCTTCCAACGGGGCAAGAGCGCGTACGTCTTACTGTCGGCTGCACCGAAGTAAATGCCGGCCGATGCCAAAGCATAGGCCTCGAAACGCGCGATTGCAAAGCCCTGTCGGGGCAGTGCAGTCATGCTAGAAGTCGCGCCGCCTACGATAGGCAGCGGATGACATGATTCCCTTCTGCGGCGGCCACCAAGAACGGCTCGGGCACGCTTTAATCGTTCATACACAAGCTCGCAGGAATGTAAGCAGCGGAACAATCGGGTGATTCGTACCGCCCTGCCCTTTCAGAGATCAAGTCATTGGACGTCAATTCGGCTGGAACGCCTCGTCGAACGGCCCAGGAAAATGCAGCCGGATGAGCAATGGTGGTTCACCTTATGTGCGGTCCCGGATATGCGGTCCGGCGGCTCATCTCCCAATGGCTTGTCGATGGGGAAGTGGAACTCGTCATGTCGCCGCGAACCGTCACCGCGCTAGCGGGGCTCTTTTGAAGACGCCGGTGTTTTTCTTTGTGGAACTGAATCTGTGAGGTGATTGATGCATGAATCAAACATTTGCGTATTTCCGCTGCATCGGCGACGTATATTGGTCGAAAGTATCGCCCAGGCCCTCGAGACCAAGAACGGCGAGGCGGCGAGTGCGTTCTGGCGCTGTGCTGCCAAGAAAATGCTCATTCAATTGTCCGATGTAGGAATTGCGCCAGAGCTCGCTGCGCAGGAGGTTGGAAGCCTTCTTCATGCGGTCTTGGACGACATGGCCAACCGAACGGTAATGCACAAAGCATAGGCTCGGGCGCTGTTGGACCGCGGTCAGCTCGGGTCCTTATCAGGGGACTGCTCCGACTGGCCGACGGTCCGGCCAAACCGGCATACCGGCAAAGCTTTGAGGTTGCGATCGCTCACGGCGGCCGGTCCAATATTCTAAGACGACTTCAGAAGCCACGTTGGCTTCTTTGGACGAAGCCGAGGGGCGCCATTTTGGCGTGCTCACGCTGGACTGCGGGTTGCGCCTACGGAAATCCAAAGTCCGGCCGCGCGAGCCAATCGACCGGAACAGTCGAAAGCTCGTGGGGGCGGGTCCGCTCACCCTCACGGCGGCGGTGGCGGCCGTGAGCAGACTTAACTCAAGTCACGGCTGAGCATCCGCAGGCGCTATGCCGATTGGATGAGAACTGGTTGCCACAACACCGGCCCGTTGAGGCGTCCCCTCCAGCGGATGCGCAAGAGACTGGCGTAGGAAATATCGAGGAAGCCGGCGACTGCCTCGGTGTTGCCGACCTGCTTGGGCTGTCCGATACGTGACAACGGCCAGGTCGCGAGACGAAGGATCCTTTCGATGCGCGTATCTGTCACCGTTACGATCCCGGAGAGATTGTTGGCCAAGCCGAATTCGATGATCCCCGCGAAGAGCTCGTAGGTTGCTTGGGCCAGGCCGCCAGCTGCCTTCGGCGCTGTCGCAGGGAGATCGAGCGCGAAACGACTACTCTCCCAGATATCGGCACTCGCAGGGACCACCATCTCATCCAGCAGCGTCGGAAACGTATCGCGCAACATTGTCGGTCCGGTGGTCGGCAAAAGGCGGACGCAGCCGCAAGTTCGCCAATCGGACCCCTTAAGAAGCAGGTAGACGGGGTTCAGGCTGTCAAACGGGTCCGTTTCCATTTCGCCTTCGGTCTGCACTTCCCAATCGAGCCGCTTCTTGAAAACCCGATACCTAAGTCCGTGCATTTCCTTGAGTTCGCTCGCAAACTCGGCGTAGCAGTCGGGTGTTATCAGCTGCATCATTGTCGTCTCCGTGCGGGATGTGTCCACGCAATCGAAGGGCAAAGCCGTCATGAATGCAGCCTGTAGACCTTTACAGCTAGACTTGGAGAGGATCAGGATCTCGCCCGAGCAGCCATCCGCACTACGGCCTGGTTGATGGTTCGCACGCCAAGCTTCGCCTTGGCGTTTTCCTGATGGAAGGTCACGGTGCGTTTCGAGACACCGAGAATCTGGCTGATATCCCAGGCCGACTTGCCGCACGCCGCCCATTTCAGGCACTCGAACTCCCGCCGGGTGAGCGTTATGCCATCTACCACGCAATCTTCGGCGAGCCTGCGCCGGGCATGGATATGAACGTTGATCGCAACCAGTTGCATTGCTTTTTCGTAGCGCGTCAGCGACCTCAGAAATGGCGGATGCGCCTCGTTGGAGGCGAAGGTCAGTGCGGCGAACCGGCCGCGATGATCATGCATCGACATGGTCAGTCCGCCGCGAATGCCGAACTCAGCTGCTTTTTCCAGGACTTCCTGCTGAGAGGTCGGCAAATAACGGTGATCGCGGTCCACACCCCAGTCGAAGGTATCCCAGCCCCGCAGTCCCCGCAGGATCACGGGATCCACGCTGTGGTAGCGCTGTTGCAGGTAATGTGATGTCCATGATGATGGATAATTCGAGATCAATCGCGGCCTGTCGCCGGAAGCGGATGGGTAGGTGAAATAAGCGAAGAGCGGAAAGTCGAACCCGGCTGCGGCGGACGCCATTGCCTCATGGAGATCGACGGCATCGACGCTTGCAGAGAGTTGCTCGACCAAGGTTTCAAATACGCGATGCATCTGCGCTTAGCGTACCTCGCGGAGGTTGCTGGAAGCCGACGGAGACGTGGTTCTAAATGATGGCCTGTCCCTGCAGGGCATACGACGCGCCGCCGTCATCACCGCAATTGCTGTGCTGCTTCCGATTGGAGAGAGCTCCGCCCACCTGACCAACTACCGATGGGTGATATTGCGACGTTATCGATGAGCCGCGTGTCGCCAAGCCAAGCCGCAGCAAGCAAGCGTGCCGGTCGGTCAAGGCTTGCTAACGATTGCAGGTCTGTTTCTCCGCGAAGCTCCAGGTATTCGAGCTCGCGATAGCCGGCAGCCAGAATTGCTGCACGCGCTTCATCAAGCGTAGGCAGGATGGGGGAGCCGCGTGCAAGCCGCTCGGCCGTATCGAGCAGGACCGATGCTAGTTTTGGGGCAATGGCGCGTTGGGCTGGGGAGAGCCGCACGTTACGCGACGATAGCGCAAGACCATCGGCTTCGCGGACTGTCGGACAGGGCACAATAGTGATCGGAATGTCGAGATCCCGGACCAAGCGCCTGACAAGCTGAAGTTGCTGAAAATCCTTTTCGCCAAAAAAGGCGAAGTCAGCGCCGGCCTGCAGGAAGAGCTTGGCCACGACCGTCGCCACGCCATTGAAATGGCCGGGCCGGAATGCGCCGCAAAGGCATTCGCTGATGCCGGACACTGAAACGGCCGTGGCGAAGCCCACCTGGTACATTTCCTCTGTGTCCGGCACATAGAGCAGATGCGTGCCCAGCAGAGCGAGCTTGGCAGCATCGTCGCTTTCCGTCCGAGGGTAGGCAATCAGGTCGGCGGGGCTGTTGAACTGCTTGGGGTTTACGAACAGCGTCACGATCACCCGCTCGGCCCTTTCGAGCGCCTTCCGCACGAGGCTCAGATGCCCGTCGTGCAAGGCTCCCATGGTCGGCACAATACCGATCGTGGCACCCGAGCGACGCCATTGCGCAACGACGCCGCGCAGCTCGCTCACGGTTCGAGCGATCGGCACGCTCATGTGAAGTCACCGGCCTTAAAGGCGTTGACATAGAGATGTTCGACCGCCGGAAAGTGCCGGTTCCGCACATCGGTGGCGTAAGCGGCGATTGCCGCCTCAGCCTGCTCACCGAGCTCGGCATAGCGTTTGACGAACTTCGGCCGAAATGAGGTGAAGAGCCCGAGCATATCGTGGCTCACCAGAATCTGGCCGTCGCAAGCTGGCGAGGCACCGATGCCGACTGTGGGTATGTCGATATCGGCGGTTATCTGCCGTGCAAGCTGCTCCGGTATCTTTTCCAGCACCAAGGAGAAGGCGCCCGCTTCGGTTACCGCCCTGGCGTCGCGCCTGATCCGCTCTGCATCGGCTCCCCGGCCCTGCACACGATAGCCTCCAAACGTGTTTACCGCCTGCGGCGTCAGGCCCACATGGGCCATGACAGGTACGCCGCGCGCGGTAAGGAAGCGGATGGTTTCCGAGATGGTCTCGCCGCCCTCGATCTTTACCGCTGAACAACCGGTCTCACCCATCACGCGCGCAGCGTTGCCGAAAGCGTGCTCTGGGCTTTCCTCATAGGAACCGAAGGGCAGGTCGACGACCATCAGCGCGTGTTCAAGGCCGCGGCGAACGGCCTGTCCGTGCATGATCATCATGTCGAGCGTGACCCCCAGCGTCGACGACAGGCCGTGCAGCACCATGCCGACGCTGTCGCCGACAAGAACGATGTCGCAGTGGCGATCGAGCAGCCTCGCGACCGGCGTGGTGTAGGCCGTCAAGCATACAAGTGGCGTCTGGCCTTTTCGCGATCGAATATCTGGAGGAGTCATCCCTTTTATCTGACCAGCCGCGCTCAACCGAGGCCCCTTCCCTTACGTTACCAACAGCGGGTGTCGCGTTTGGCATATTTTTGTGCGACTGCGAAGAGCTAAAAACAGCGCTTGAGTACTCCGGTGTTGACGTGCTGGCTGCCAAGGTTACATTCAATCGATTAAGGCGCTCCGTTGGGCCAACCCGCTTTCGCAAACATGGATCCTCAGACAAGAAGAACCAAGAAAGGCAAAGCCGCCGTCAAAGCTGACGAAGCCAAAGTGGACCTGACTGCCGTCGTGGTCGCCGTAAACGACAGTGAGCCCTGTGTCCTCACAGTCGGTCATGCGGACACCCTCCCTTCCGGACCTTTTGCCCTTGAGCATCGATCACTGCAGTCGGGTTTGAGGGGGTGGGTGGAGCAGCAGACCGGCCATGCACTTGGATACATCGAGCAACTCTACACCTTCGCCGATCGCGATCGCATCGGCACTGAGCGCCACCAGCGCGTCATCTCAATCAGCTATCTCGCATTGACCAGGAAGGAACAGGCAACGAACTCGGCCGCGTGCGGCTGGCAAAGTTGGTACGAATATTTTCCCTGGGAGGACCACCGCTTCGGCACGCCGCCTGTGCTGCTCGATAGATTGCGGCCCCGCCTGATTGAGTGGGCCGGCGGCGCCAGCGAGCCGACCACTCAACGCGAGCGCCGGCAGCGCGCTGCGATAGCCTTCGGCTTCGACGACCGCCATTGGAACGAGGAACTCACGCTCCAACGCTACGAGTTGCTCTATGAAGCTGCTCTGATTGAGGAGGCCGGTGGCGGCAGGGACGCGATTGCGGCCGCGGCTGGCAAACCAATGGTCGCTGACCACCGTCGTATTCTGGCAACCGGGATCGCGCGGCTGCGTTCGAAGATCAAATACCGGCCGGTCGTGTTCGAGCTTATGCGGCCTTCCTTCACGCTGCTGCAACTGCAGCGAACCGTGGAAGCTTTGGCTGGCAGGCTGATCAACAAGCCGAACTTCCGGAGATTGGTCGAGCAGCAGGAACTTGTTGAGGAGACCGGGGAGACCTCCCTCGACACGGGCGGCCGACCGGCGAAGCTTTATCGCTTCCGGCATGCCGTCCTCGACGACAGGGCTATCGCCGGGACAAAATTACCGCTGGCGCGGGCTTGACATACTTATAGTCAAGGTAGATATATTCCCTTATTGTCAAACCGAATATAATCGAGGCGCCAATGACTGGGGCGTTACCTATGGCTGCGTCCCTGTATGAGCGTGTCCGGCGGGTGATCCCACCCGTTGAATGGCCCGCGTTCGCCGGCGATATTGAAGCCATCTTAGCGCTGAAGCGTGAGCGCAATGCGGTGGTGCTGGCGCACAATTACCAGACGCCCGAAATTTTTCATTGCGTGGCAGACATCGTCGGCGACAGCCTGGCGTTGGCCCACAAGGCGGTGACGGTCGACGCCGACATCATCGTGGTTGCCGGCGTTCATTTCATGGCCGAGACGGCAAAACTGCTCAATCCGAACAAGACCGTGCTCATCCCGGATCTCCGCGCCGGCTGCTCGCTGGCCGAATCGATCACGGCAAACGACGTGCGGCTAATGCGGCTGCGGTATCCGGGGGTCCCCGTTGTTACTTACGTCAACACTTCCGCCGCCGTAAAAGCGGAGTCCGACATCTGCTGCACGTCCGGCAACGCCAAGGCGGTGGTGGAATCGCTTGGCGTGGCGCGTGTGCTGATGCTCCCGGACGAATATCTGGCGAGGAACGTGGCAGCCGATACAGACGTCGAGATCATCGCCTGGAAAGGCCATTGCGAGGTGCATGAGCGCTTCACCGCAGCAGACATCCGGGAACTGCGCGATGCCCATCCAGGCGTCATCGTGCTGGCCCATCCAGAATGCCCACCAGACGTTGTCGCGGAGGCGGAGTTCTCCGGCTCGACCGCGGCGATGTCGGATTATGTCGAGCGTGAGAAACCGACGCGTGTCGTCCTTCTGACCGAATGTTCGATGAGCGACAACGTCGCGGTCGCGCATCCCGACGTCGAGTTCGTTCGCCCATGCAATCTGTGCCCGCACATGAAACGCATCAACCTGGCCAACATTCGCGCCGCACTCGAGCAGAACCGGCATGAGGTCCGGATTGATCCCGAAATTGCCGGCCCCGCCCGCCGCGCGGTCGAGCGCATGCTTTCCCTATGAGTCTGGAGGTTCGCGACATCGCCGGGGCGCCGGTCGTCATCGGCGGCGGCATTGCCGGCCTGATGACGGCGCTTCATCTGGCGCCGGAACCGGTCGTGCTTTTGACCAACGCGCCGCTTGGAACCGGAGCCTGCAGTGAACTTGCCCAGGGCGGTCTTGCGGCAAGTCTCGGGGGCGACGACGGCCCAGATTTTCACCTTTGCGACACGATAGCTGCCGGCGACGGACTCTGCGATGAGGCCACGGTGCGGCGAGTGGTACGAGCTGCACCCGAAGCGATTAGGACGATCCAAAGGTTCGGCGTCGACTTCGACCAGCACCCTGACCGCGCGTTGCGACTTGGGCTCGAGGCGGCACACTCGCGACGGCGGATTGTGCATGCAGCCGGCGACGCCACCGGTCGCGAGTTGGTGCGCGCGCTCGTCGCCGCGGTTCGGCGTACAGCCTCGATCACCATTATCGAAAATGTGGAGGTCCGCCGGCTGGTCGTGCAGGACGGGTCGGTCATCGCCGTGGTCGCAGCAGGACGAGCCGGCGCGCTCGCTCTGCCCACGCGTCGCGCGGTGCTGGCGACCGGCGGCGTCGGCGGGCTGTTTTGCGACACGACAAACCCCGCTGGCTCATGGGGTCACGGGCTGGCGCTCGCCGCATGGGCGGGGGCGGAACTCGCCGACTTGGAATTCATACAGTTCCATCCAACTGCGCTCGACGGTCCGCGCCGGCCGATGCCGCTGGTGAGCGAAGCCGTGCGTGGCGAAGGCGCGGTGCTCATCGATGAGCGAGGAGAGCGCTTCCTCGCCGACACACCTGGCGGTGAACTTGCGCCTCGCGACGTCGTAGCGCGCGCCATTTGGCACCAGCTTGCCGTTGGACGCCGCGTATTCCTGGACGCACGGCAAAGTCTCGGCCCGAGATTTGGCAAGCGTTTTCCAGGCATCGCCGAATTGTGCCGGAGCGCAGGAATCGACCCCGCGACCGACCTGATCCCGGTGCGCCCGGCGGCACATTATCACATGGGCGGCGTCGCCGTAGACAGCGCCGGCCGCAGCTCCATCGAGGGATTGTGGGCCTGCGGTGAGGTGGCCTGTACCGGCCTGCACGGCGCCAACCGCCTGGCCAGCAACTCGCTCACCGAAGCGGCGGTCACCGCGAGCTGGGTTGCCGAAAGCGTTGCCGGCACGTCGTATACCCGGCGACCGCGCAGATGCTCCACATTCGTCCCTCCACGACCAGACGCTTCCGTGGTCCGCCCGATTGTCTCCGCCGCCCTGGGTATCATCCGCGACGGCGAGGCAATGCGCGAAGCGGTGGCGACCCTGCTGCCGATCGCAGCCAATAGTGTCGCTGCCTCTGGTCCGGCTTTGGTCTCACTGATGATCGCCGCGGCGGCCCTGAGGCGGGAAGAGAGTCGAGGCGCGCACTGTCGGTCCGATTTCCCGCTCCACGATGCCAACGTGCGCCCATCACGGCTGACACTGCACAGCGCAATGCGGGCCGCGGCCGCACTCGATTGCCGGGCTACCATACGGAGCACTTGATATGACTTCATTCTCCCCCCTCCCCGCGACCCTGATCGAACCGATTGTGCGCATTGCGCTCCTCGAAGACCTGGGCAGATCCGGCGACCTGACCACCGATGCGGTTATCCCGTATGATTGCACTGCCACGTTGGTGCTCAAAGCGAGGCAGGCGGGCGTCGTTGCCGGGCTCGATCTGGTCTCGTATGCCTTCCTTCTCGTGGAACCGGCGATCAACATCCAGATCTGGCGCCCTGATGGCAGCGAGGTTGGGGCCGGGGAAACCATTGCAAGATTGTCCGGACCCGCACGAGGCCTGCTCACGGCCGAACGCACGGCCCTCAATTTCTTATGCCGGCTGAGCGGCATTGCCACTGCCACAGCGGCCATGGTTGAGGCCGTGCGCGGTCACAAGGCGAGGATTGTATCGACGCGAAAGACGACGCCCGGGCTGCGGGCATTGGAGAAATACGCCGTGCGCGTCGGCGGCGGTGCCAATCACCGGTTCGGCCTCGATGACGGCGTGCTCATAAAGGACAACCACATCGCGATCGCCGGCGATATCCGCACAGCAATAGAGCGGGCGCGCGCCGCAGCAGGGCATATGGTGAAGGTCGAGGTCGAGGTCGACACGCTGAAGCAGCTCGATGCAGCGCTCGCGATTGGTGTTGACGCGGTGCTGCTCGACAATATGTCGGTCGAGGATCTTGCCCGCGCGGTTTCTATAGTGGATGGCCGTACGATCACCGAGGCGTCCGGTCGGGTGATGCCGAAAACGGCGGCGGCGATTGCGGCGACCGGTGTCGATCTCATCTCCATGGGTTGGCTGACGCACAGCGCCCCGATCCTCGACATCGGCCTGGACATGCCGGACCACCAGAACATCTGCAAGCACTTGAACTGAGGATTACGGCGTGAGGAGCAACATCAGCTCGGCAGGCGTAGGAGGTGCTGGAAAGACGTGCCGCAGCTCGCCTTTAGCGAGTGCGCCCCAAAGCCAAGAAGGCGTACCGGACTAGCAAACAAAGGTTTGACGATGACGATTGGAATGAACTCGGAGTTCGACGTGAACCAGACCATGCAATTGGTCGATGGAACGCCTCCGCGATGGAACCGCAAAGAGGCCGAGGCCATCTACGGCATGCCATTCAACGATCTGCTGTTCCTAGCTCAGACGATCCACCGCCAGAACTTCGATCGAAACCGAGTGCAGCTGTCGCGGCTCCTTAGCATCAAGACCGGCGGGTGCCCTGAAGATTGCGGCTATTGCAGCCAGTCTGCGCATTACGAAACCGGTGTGAAGGCGTCGAAGCTGGTGGACGTCAAGCATGTCATCGACGAAGCGGCCAAGGCGCGTGATGGCGGCGCAACGCGCTATTGCATGGGCGCGGCGTGGCGAATTCCCAAGGAGCGCGACATGGACGTTGTGGTCGCCATGATTGAGGGCGTCAAGGCCCTCGGCATGGAGACCTGCATGACGCTCGGCATGCTCGATCTTGAGCAAGCTGCTCGCCTGAAGCAGGCCGGTCTCGACTACTATAACCACAACATCGATACCTCTGAGCGCTACTATGGCGAGGTTATTTCAACCAGGACTTTTGCCGACCGGCTGGAAACGCTTGGGCACGTGCGCGCGGTTGGGATGAAAGTCTGCTGCGGCGGCATTGTCGGGATGGGAGAAGAAAAGACCGATCGCATCGACATGCTGGTCACGCTCGCGAACCTGCCCGAGCCGCCGGAAAGCGTGCCGATCAACATGCTTATTCCCATCGAAGGCACGCCGCTTGCCGCGGCCGACGCCATCGATCCGATCGATTTCGTCCGCATCGTTGCGCTCGCGCGGGTGATGATGCCGAAATCCTATGTAAGGCTGTCCGCCGGCAGGACGGCGATGAGCGACGAAACGCAGGCGCTGTGCTTCTTTGCCGGCGCCAATTCGATCTTTGTCGGCGACACGCTGCTGACGGCGGGAAATCCCGGCGAGGACAAGGATACCCTTCTGTTCCGGCGCCTCGGCATTGAGCCTATGGAACTCGCCACGCAATGAAGGAGGCAATTCTTGCCCGCTATGACGCAACCTTGCGGGGACTGGGGCGCAAGGACCGGTTACGGACGCTCGCACCGCGCGCCGGGCTCGACTTCTCGTCGAACGACTATATCGGACTTGCCGCCTCCAAAAGACTCGGCGATGCGGTTTCGACGGCGATTGCGCGGGGCACGCCAGTGGGCGCAACCGGATCGCGGCTGTTGCGCGGCAATGCACCGGAACATGAGCAACTGGAGGCGGACGCAGCGGCATTTTTCGGAGCCGAGCGTGCACTGTTCTTCGGCAGCGGCTATATCGCCAACTTCGCTCTGCTGACGGCCCTGCCGCAGAAAGGCGACCTGCTGGTCCTCGACGAGCTCGCTCATGCCAGCATGCATGAGGGTGCCCAAGCCGGGCGCGCTGAGTTCAAGCTGGCCGCGCACAACGACGTCGACGCTGTCGAGGACGCAATCACCCGCTGGCGCGCCGAAGGCGGCATGGGGCGGGTGTGGATCGCCTTCGAAAGCCTTTACAGCATGGATGGCGACCGTGCGCCGATGGAGAGCCTGGTCGCGCTGGCTGATCGGTACCAGGCATTCATCGTCGTCGATGAAGCGCATGCCACCGGCGTCTGGGGGCCGTACGGCCGGGGACTGGCCGCCGCGTATGAAGGCCGCGACAACATCGTCACGCTCCACACATGCGGCAAGGCGCTTGGCGCATCCGGCGCGCTCGTTACCGGACCGCGAACACTCTGCGACTATCTTATCAACCGGTGCCGGCCATTCATCTATGCGACCGCACCATCGCCGCTGATGGCAGTCGTGGCACGTGAGGCGCTGACTATTCTGTCTGACGAGCCTATGCGTCGTGCTCAGTTGCACGAGCGTGTCGCTTTCGCGAGCCGGCAATTGGCCGAACGCTGCGGCGTGATGCCCAGCGGCTCGCAGATCCAGCCGCTTGTGATCGGCGATAACAGCCGCACCATGGCGGTGGCGGCAGGACTGCAGGCACGCGGCTTCGACATACGCGGCATTCGCCCGCCGACAGTGCCTGAGGGTACGTCGCGCCTGCGCATTTCGCTGACTCTCAACGTCGACGAAGCCGACATTTCCGCCATGGTCGAGGCTCTCGTCGGAGTGTTGGCCACAGCATGACCAAACGCATCGTCGTCACCGGAACAGACACTGGAATTGGCAAGACAGTGTTTTCGGCCGGACTTGCCGGGCTGCTCGACGGCTTCTACTGGAAGCCGGTGCAATCGGGCCTCAACGAGGAGACCGACAGCGAGGTCGTCGCCCGGCTTTCCGGCTTGCCCGACGGACGCGTGCTGCCCGAAGTCTATCGACTGACGATGCCGCTGTCGCCGCATCGATCAGCCGAAATCGACGGCGTCGCGATCGAGGCCGACGATCTTTCATTTCCGGTCCTGCCGACACCGCTCGTCATCGAAGGCGCCGGCGGGCTGATGGTGCCGCTCAATCGACAGACAAGGTTCATTGACATATTCGAACAATGGCGGCTGCCGGTCATACTGTGCGCCCGCACCGCGCTTGGCACCATCAATCATACGCTGTTGTCGATCGAGGCCCTGAAAGCCCGCTCCATCCCGCTCATCGGCATTGCCTTCATTGGCGAAGAGGTGGCCGATACACAAAGGACAATCGTGGAATTCGGCGGCGTGCCGCAGCTGGGCAGGCTGCCGCACCTCGGTCCGCTGACGGGTGAAACGTTGAGAGATGCAATGATTTCCGGCTTCGACCTGGCCATGATTGCCGGAGGCGACTGATGGCGGAGTCTCGAGTCTGGCATCCGTTCACGCAGCACGCGCTAGAGCCCTCGGTCCCTGAAATCGTGCTGACTGAAGGCGCCTATCTCCACAAGGCCGAAGGCTTCCGCATCCTCGATGCGATTTCTTCCTGGTGGGTCGTCACCCATGGCCATCGCCACCCCCGCATCATGAAGGCCATCGAGACGACCGCTTCGAGCCTCGACCAGATCATCTTCGCGGGCTTCACCCACGAGCCGGCCGAACGGCTGGCCGAGGCGCTTGTCGGCATCGCACCCGCCGGCCTCGACCGGGTGTTCTATTCCGACAGTGGCTCGACCTCAGTCGAAGTCGCGCTGAAGATGGCGCTCGGCTATTTCCGCAACATCGGCGCGCCGCGTTCGCGCATCGCCGTCATGGAGCACAGCTATCATGGCGACACGATCGGGGCGATGAGCGTCGGCGCCCGCGGCGTCTTCAACGCCGCCTATGATCCTTTGCTGTTCGAGGCCGACGCCATCCCCTTCCCGGCCGCCGGGCGCGAGCAGGAAACGCTGGATCGGTTCGAGGCCGTTAGCCGCGACCGGCGCGCAGCCGCGCTGATCGTCGAGCCGCTGGTGCTTGGCGCCGGCGGCATGCTGATGTATCCGGCCTGGGTTCTTGCCGAATTGAAGAGGATCGCCGAAGCCTCCGGCACGCTGCTGATCGCCGATGAAGTGATGACCGGCTGGGGGCGCACCGGAACCATGTTTGCCTGCGAACAGGCGTCCGTCTCGCCGGACATCTTGTGCACGTCGAAAGGTCTGACCGGTGGTACCATCCCGCTGGCCGCCACGATCGCCACCGATGCCATCTTCCACGCTCACTTTTCGGAGGATCGCAAGAAGACGTTTTTCCATTCGAGCTCCTACACCGCCAATCCGATCGCCTGCGCGGCAGCACTTGCCAATGTCGAGATCTGGCGTGACGAGCCGGTGGCCGAGCGGATCGCGGTCTTGAGCGCGAGGCAGGCCGCCGGGCTGCAACGCTTCCGGGGCAATCCATATTTCACCGACTGCCGGACAACCGGCACCATCGCGGCACTCGACCTACGCACCGGCTCAGCCGGTTATCTGGCCGAGATCGGGCCAAAACTGCGCGCTTTTTTCCTTGAGCGCGGCCTGTTGGTGCGCCCGCTCGGCAATGTCCTCTATCTTCTGCCGCCCTATTGCATCACCAGCGACGAATTGGACGGGCTCTATGACGCGATAGAGGAGGCCGGCGAACGCTTCGGCTCGCGGCCATGAACCTATCGTCGCGCGTTCTCGGCTTCGGCCATCATGCGCCGACGCGCAAGGTCGAGAACCCGGAAATCGAAGACCGGCTCGGGCTTGAGCCCGGCTGGATCGAGCGGCGCACCGGAATTCGCTCGCGCTTCTGGGCAACAGACGAAGACACGCTGTCGGGCCTTGCCGCCTCTGCCGGCGACATGGCGCTGACCAATGCCGGTATCGACCGCGGCGACGTCGGTCTACTCTTGCTCGCCACGTCGACGCCCGATCACCTTCTGCCGCCAAGCGCGCCGCTGGTCGCACATCGGCTGGGGCTAGGCCGCGCCGGAGCGATCGACCTGACCGGCGCCTGCGCCGGCTTCATCTATGCGCTGATGTTCGCCGACGGGTTCACCCGCCTGCACGGCAAAGCGAGCCTTGTCATCGCCGCCAACATCCTCAGCCACCGCATCAATTTGGCCGAGCGCGCCAGCGCCGTGCTGTTTGCCGATGCCGCCGGCGCCATGGTGATCAGTCCTTGCGATGACCCGGATCGAGGCATTCTCGGCGCTTCGGTGGATTCCGACGGCTCGCGCTACGGGCTAATCCAGATTCCCGCCGGGGGAAGCAACACTCCGTTCCATGCCGACCTCGACCTCGCGCAGACACGGATGACGATCACTGACGGCCGTGAAGTATTCAGCAAGGCCGTGGAGATGATGACCGCCTGCTCGAGAGATGCGCTCACTGCTGCCCGACTGAGGCCGCAAGACCTCGATCGTTTCGTGCCGCATCAGGCCAATGCGCGCATTTTCGACGCGGTCGGCAGGAACCTCGGCATCGCTGATCACTCGATCGTCAAGACGATCGCCGAATATGGCAACTCTTCCGCCGCGACGATCCCGCTCTCATTGTCGCTGGCCCATCGGGCGCAGCCGTTTCGGCCTGGCGAGAAAGTCCTCTTGGCGGCAGCGGGTGCGGGTCTCAGCGGCGGCGCGCTTGTGGTGGGAATTTAGCAAAGCAATGCTTGCGCACAGGACTGCTCATGAATGAGACTATGAGAATGGCTCAATACGCAAATAGTCGCCGGCAAGCTCCATAGAGCTGGGGTCCGTGCGGTGCTCCGCGATGTCTAAGTATCGACCCGCTTGCTCAAATCGCAGCGCTCATCGAAGGCCAGCAATACCTCATGCAGAGCGAAAATCCCCAACCGCCCGTTTCAAAGACGCTCGCCCCATTTCGAAACAAGGTGTTTCGCTCAATTTGGGCGGCCACCCAGATTTCCAGCCTCGGTTGGCTAGTGCAAACGGTCGCCATCAGTTGGCTTATGGCAACGATTTCAGCGTCCGACCTCATGGTGGCACTCGTCCAGGCCGCATCCACATTGCCGGTGTTCTTCCTCTCAGTTTTCGCCGGAGCCATTGCCGACAACTTCAGCCGCCGGTGGGTGATGTTTGCGGGACACTGCCTGATAGCATCGGCGTCGACGACGCTGATGATTTCTGTGGGTCTGGGATTTGTCAGTCCTTGGCTGATTCTCGGGTTAGGTTTCCTGGCCGGCTGCGGCTTTGCCTTGAATGATCCGGCTTGGCACGCTTCGGTCGGCGATATCCTTCACAAACGCGACATTCCGGCCGCAGTGACGCTTATGTCCGTCGGATACAACATTGTGCGCAGCGTTGGTCCAGCCTTGGGGGGCGTGATCCTGGCCGTCTTTGGGCCGCTGGCCGCTTTCGCCTTGGCTGCGGTGAGTGATCTGGCGCCCATAAGCGCGATATGGCGCACCAAATGGGAGGTCCGCTCTTCGCCTCTCCCTCGTGAGAGAATGACGACGGCAATTCATGACGGAGTGCGCTTTACGGCGATGTCTTTGGAGATCAGGGCAGCGACCGCCCGAGCCGCTCTTTTCGGGTTGGCAAGCATCTCCATTCTGGCGTTGCTCCCCCTCGTCGTCCGGGATCAGTTGAAGAGTGGGCCAATTGTCTACGGTATCTTATTGGCCGGCTTCGGCATGGGTGCTTTCATCGCGGGTATGGGCAACGGCTTCTTGAGGAAGGTCACGTCTCAAAACAGGCTGGTGGCCTTCGCCTCTGTGGCTTGTGCAGTCTGTTGCCTCTCCCTTGCCCTTACATCGTCGCTTCCTGTGGCGGCCATTTCGCTGGCGCTCGGCGGAGCGGGTTGGCTTATCACCTGGACGGGCATTGACGTGTCGGTGCAGTTGGCAAGCCCAAGGTGGGTTGTAGGCCGCACGCTCTCCATTTACTACGCCTTGAGCGCAGGCGGTATGGCTGCTGGCAGCTGGATCTGGGGTTCTGTCGCGCAAAACTATTCCTTGACCTCAGCATTGGAGGGCGCCGCAGGCGCTCTGTTGCTGGTTGCAGCAGCGGGGATCGTGTTGCCGGTCCGTCCCTGGGAAGAAACCGATCAAGAAAGTTCAGTTTTTCATCCGCCGGACGTGGCTCTCGATCTGAAACCCAGAAGTGGCCCTATCGTGGCCAAGGTCGAGTATTTGATATCGGAGGAAAATATCGAGGCCTTTCTGGGCTCCATGCGCACGCGGCGACACGTCCAGAGCCGTGCCGGTGCACGAAACTGGACGCTCCAGCGAAATCTGCAAACACCGTCACTTTGGACGGAGACATTCCGCACCCCCACCTGGATGGACTTTCTCCGCCTAAATCATCGACTCACCGCAGCAGATAAGGAAGTCGCCCAGCATCTCCTGTCACTGCATGAAGGAGAGGTGCCTCCGCAGACAGTGCTTTCGATTGAACGGACGACCGAGGCAATTCGTACCCGTACCTCGACAATCTTTTCTCGTCCTCCAAGATGACGCCATCAAGCTGCTGTCCAGGGACAGGGTGGATCACCGGTGCTTTGCAGAGCACAGCCTCACACCGAGAGCAGCGTGCTCCGGGT
>NZ_RZQY01000160.1:0-10195 GCF_003998575.1 Mesorhizobium sp. M7A.F.Ca.CA.001.10.2.1
CTGCGGTACGTCGGGCGAGATCGAGCATGCGTCGGCGTTGATCCATACGCTGCACTTCGGCAACCACTATCGGCGTGCCGTAAGCGCCAAGACCTACCTTGCCTTCACCAATCTGCGCGGCGGGCCCAACACCCCGATCATCATTCCGCTGATGGACAAAAATGACGAAGGGCGGCGCTCGCATTACCTCACCGTGCATTTCCAGATCGGCGATGCACCGGCGCCCGACGAGCTGGTTGTGGCGCTCGGCGCCTCGATCGGCGGCCGCCCGCATCATCGAATCGGCGACCGCTACCAGGACCTCAAAGAGCTTGGGGACGTGCATGGCTGACGCTTCCGCATCGGCATGGGCTCGACGGGGTGCGGCGCCCGACGGCACCGGCTTCATCCGTGTCGGCGCGGGCGCACCGGTGCTTTTTATTCATGGCGTTGGTATGAACGCCGCGATCTGGCAGCCGCAGATCGAGCGGATGTCCGATAGCTTCGACGTCATCGCCATCGACATGCTCGGCCACGGTCAGTCGCCGCTGCCGCCGCAGAACCCAGAACTCGCCGACTATGCTGATCAGGCCATTCGCCTGCTCGACCATCTCGGCCTCGACAAAGTATCCGTCATCGGCCACTCGATGGGCGCGCTCGTTGCCCAGGAACTCGCGCTACGCGCAGCCGAGCGCGTCCGCCGCATCGTCTCGCTGAATGCCGTGTTCCGGCGGCCACCTGAACTGGCCGAAGCTGTTCGCCAGCGCGCGGTGGCGCTTACCGGCAAGAGTGGGGTGACCGGCACGGCACAGACCATTGCCCGTTGGTTCGGAGATCCGGTGCCGGTCGAGCTCGAGGCGGCTGCACGGAAGACGGCCGCCGTACTGGGTGCCGTCGACCCGGAAGGTTATGCTCGCACCTATCGCCTGTTCGCTCGTGCCGACAGCGACCACGCTGACCGCCTGCCGAGGCTAGCCGTACCGGCCCTGTTCATGACCGGTTCCGAGGACAGGAATTCTTCGCCGGCAATGTCGGCCGCGATGGCGCGGCTGGCGCCGCATGGCCGCTGCACAGTGCTCTCAGGCGAGCGGCATATGATGGCGGTGGCGGATCCCGGCCTGACGACGCGCCATATCGTCGACTTCCTCAAAGAAGGCGAAGCGATCGAGCAAGACAGCGCTGCCGCGGCGAACACCGGGTTCGACGGCAGCGAGTTCCGCCGTGCGCTGGGTTCCTTCCTCACCGGCGTCACCATCGTCACCACCATCGGGCCCGAAGGCGAGCCGCGCGGCTTCACCGCCAACTCCTTCACCTCGGTGTCGCTCGATCCACCTTTGGTGCTGGTCTGCATCGCTCATAAGGCGGTTGGCCATCCTGTCTTTGCGACATCGAAAAGCTTCGCCATCAACGTCCTCAACGAGGATCAGAAGGCAGCGTCCGGCATATTCGCCTCGAAAGCGGCCGACAAGTTCGCCGCCGTTGCCTGGAGACCGGGACGAACGGGCAGCCCCGTGCTGGACGGCTCCGTCGCATCCTTCGACTGCGACATGGAGCGGCTGGTCAATGCCGGTGATCATTCAATCCTCATTGGCCGCGTCCGCGATTTCGAGCACAATTCCGCGCAGCCGCTCGGCTATTGCCGCGGCGCGTATGTCGCGCCCGGCCTCAGCCAGGACGCGCTGGCAGCCACCCAGCCCGGCACCGATGTCGGCGCCATCCTCGAGAATGGCGGCCGAATCCTGTTCCTGGAGACGGCGGATGGTTTTGAACTGCCGCGCGGTCGAGGTCTGGGTGCGGCTGGCGATGGGAAAAGCCTGCGAGGGGTGCTTGCCGCGAGGGCCATCGAGGCCAAGCTGGGCTTCCTTTTCGCCGTCTGGGACGATGCCAGAGATGTTTCGCGCACACATGTCTACTATCGCGGCACGTTCGACGTGCCCGCTTCCAGCGATCGCGGCATCAGGCTGGTCGAGATCCACGCGATCGAGGAGTTGAAGATCGCCGATCCGGCGATCCGCTCGATGCTCGCACGCTATGTCAAGGAATGCTCAGTGGATGCATTCGGCGTCTATGTCGGCAACGATGTCGAAGGCGAGGTCCGGCCGCTCGCCAGGACCGCCGGTTCCACAGCACCCACCACAGGTGACCAGCGATGAAATTCTCGCTCTTCGTGCACATGGAACGGTCGGACTTGGCCAAGCCGCATTCCGAGCTTGTGACCGAGCTCGAGGAGCTGGTCCTGATGGCCGAACAGGCAGGGTTCGAGACCGCCTGGATCGGCGAGCATCACGGCATGGAATTCACCATCTCGCCCAATCCCTTCATCAACATCGCCTATCTCGCGGCCAAAACCAGCCACATCCGCCTTGGCACTGGAACCGTGATCGCGCCCTTCTGGCATCCGATCAAGCTTGCCGGCGAAGCCGCGATGGCCGACGTCATCAGTGGCGGCCGGCTCGACATCGGCATTGCGCGCGGCGCCTACAGCTATGAATATCAGCGTATCTTCCCGGGGCTCGACGCCTGGGGCGCCGGCCAGCGCATGCGCGAGATCATACCGGCGATCCGCGGCCTCTGGGACGGCGACTTCGAACTCTCCGGCGAGTTCTGGCAATTCCCGCCGACCACCTCCTCGCCCAAGCCGCTGCAGAAACCCTACCCGCCGATCTGGGTGGCGGCCCGCGACCCGAATTCGCACGATTTCGCTGTCGCCAATGGCTGCAAGGTCCAGGTGACGCCGCTGGCTTCCGGCGACGAGGAGGTGACGAGCCTGATGCAGCGCTTCAACGCCGCATGCGCCGCGCATCCCGAGATCGAACGGCCGGAAATCATGCTTTTGATGCACACCTTCGTCGCCGAAGACGCGGCCGACGCCGATCGCCTCACGCAGGACCTGTCGACTTTCTATTGCCAGTTCGGCGCCTGGTTCCAGAACAAGAAGCCGGTGCATCAAGGCGTTTTAGAGCTGCTGACGCCGGACGAGATCGCGGCCATGCCACAATACGCGCCCGACAAGATCAGGCAGAACCTGGTGATTGGCGAGGCCGATGAGGTCATCGCCCGGCTGAAGGACTATGAGGCGCTCGGCTACGACCAGTATTCGATCTGGATCGACAGCGGCCTTTCGCACAAGCGCAAGATGAAATCGCTGCAACTGTTCATCGACCGGGTGATGCCGGCCTTCCTCTGATCGCGAGCCCATGACCGACGCCCTCTTCAGGAACTTCATCGACGGCCGCTTCGACGAACCGTCCGCCACTTTCGACAGCGTCGACCCGTCGACCGGGGCGGCCTGGGCGAAGATGCCGGCGGCGAGCGAAGCCGATGTCGACCGTGCCGTCGAGGCGGCGCACCGCGCACTGCGCTCAGACCTATGGCGAAGGATGACGGCGACGGCGCGTGGCAAGCTGCTGGTCAAGCTCGGCGACCTCGTCGCCGCCAATGCCGGGCGCCTTGCCGAGCTCGAGACACGAGACACCGGCAAGATCATCCGCGAGACCCGCGCCCAGATCGCCTATGTCGGCGACTACTACCGCTATTATGGCGGACTGGCCGACAAGCACGAAGGCGCGCATGTGCCGATCGACAAGCCCGATCTCGACGTCACCATCCGTCGCGAGCCGATTGGCGTCGTTGCCGCGGTGGTGCCGTGGAACTCACAGCTCTTCCTCTCGGCCGTCAAGCTCGGCCCGGCGCTCGCCGCCGGCTGCACCATCGTGCTTAAGGCTTCCGAGGACGGCCCGGCGCCGCTGCTCGCCTTTGCCGAACTGGTCCAGCAGGCCGGCTTCCCCTCAGGCGTCGTCAACATCCTCACCGGCTTTGGCCAGGAGTGCGGCCGGCGCCTGACCAGCCATCCGCTGGTTTCGCGCGTCGCCTTCACCGGCGGTCCATCGACGGCGCGCGCCATCGTAAGGAACACGGCGGAGAACCTTGCCTACACCACTCTGGAACTCGGCGGCAAAAGCCCGGTCGTCGTCTTCGCCGACGCCGACCTCGACAGCGCCGCCAACGCGGTGGTCGCCGGCATTTTCGCCGCGACCGGCCAGAGCTGCGTCGCCGGGTCACGGTTGCTGATCGAGCGCTCGGTAAAAGATGAATTCCTCGTACGGCTGAGGCGCAAGGCCGAAGCGATCCGAGTCGGCGACCCACAGGATCCGGCCACAGAAATGGGGCCGCTCGCCACGCTGCGCCAGCGCGACTGGATCGAGAAGGTGGTCGCGGAGAGCCTTGCCGCGGGCGGCAGACTGGTCACCGGTGGAACGCGGCCAACCGGGGACGGCTTCTACTACGCGCCGACTATCATCGACGCCGGCGGCAGCGACCTGCCTTGCGTGCGGGAGGAATTGTTCGGGCCGGTGCTCAGCGTGCTTGCCTTCGACAGCGAGGCGCAGGCACTGGCGCTCGCCAACGATACGCCGTTCGGCCTGGCTTCGGGCGTGTTCACCAGCAATCTCGGCAAGGCGCATCGCATGGCGCGTGACATCCATGCCGGTGTTGTCTGGGTCAACACCTATCGCGCCGTATCGCCGCTCGTTCCCTTTGGCGGTTACGGCCTGTCGGGTCTCGGCCGCGAAGGCGGGCTCGACGCCATCCGAGATTACACGCGCTCGAAATCCGTCTGGATCAAGACGTCGGACGAGCCGATCCCGGATCCCTTCGTCATGCGCTGAGAGCGTGGGGCGCAGGTGCACTGAGAAAAACAAGAACAGACCAACAGAGGAGAATATCATGAAACTGATCCTGACCGGCTTGCTGGCCGGACTGCTCGCCGCCACCGCTGCCAAGGCCGATGAAATGGCCTTCACAAGTTGGGGTGGCACCACGCAAGAGGCGCAGACGAAATCCTGGGCGGCCCTCTTCGAGGCCAGCTCCGGCATCAAGGTCCTGCAAGACGGACCAACCGACTACGGCAAGCTCAAGGCCATGGTCGATGCCGGCAACGTCACCTGGGATGTGGTCGACGTGGAGATGGACTTCGCCATCAAGGCCGCCAAGGACGGGCTGCTGGAGCCGATCGACTATGCGGTCGTACCCAAGGCCGATCTCGACCCGCGCTTCAGCAATGAGCATGCCGTCGGCAGCTTCTACTATTCCTTCGTGCTTGCTTGGAACAAGGGCGCCGTTCCGGGCGAACCGACCGGCTGGGCCGACATGTTCGACACCAAGAAATTTCCCGGCAAGCGGACCTTCTACAAATGGTCGGCCCCCGGCGTCATCGAGATCGCGCTGCTGGCCGACGGCGTGCCCGCGGACAAGCTCTATCCGCTCGACCTCGACCGGGCCTTCAAGAAACTCGACACCATCAAGTCCGATATCGTCTGGTGGAGCGGCGGTGCTGAATCGCAGCAGCTGATTGCCTCCGGCGAGGCCGCTTTCGGCCAGTTGTGGAACGGTCGCGTCTTCGCCCTGCAGCAGGATGGCACCGATGTCGGTGTTGCCTGGAACCAGAACCTCACCGCCGCCGACGTGCTCGTCGTGCCGAAGGGCGCCAAGAACAAGGGCAGCGCGATGAAGTTCCTCGCTGCCGCCACCAGCCCGACCGGCCAGGCGAAATTCGCCGAGGCGAGCGGCTATGCGCCGATCAATACCAAGGCCAAGGCTGAGATGCCCGCCGATGCCGTCAAAGCACTCCCCGATGCCCATGTTGAGGGACAGATCAACCTCGACATGAACTACTGGGCCGAGCATCGAGACGAGATCGCCACGCGCTGGTATGCCTGGCAGACCAAGTAACGCCGTTGCAGGTGACGGGCGCGCGGCTTGCGCGCCCCGTTTCGGGACAGGACCGCTCGATGCAAGGAATTTCTTTCAGACGCAGCTCAGTCGCCGGCCTGCCGGCCGGCAGCGGCAGCGCCTTGCCGGCTCTGCTGCTGGTTGGCCTGTTCTTCATCATGCCGGTGGTGGCCCTGCTGCTGCGCAGCGTAACCGATCCTGAACCGGGCCTGCAGAACTACGCGACCCTGTTCGGCAGCGGCACCTATGTGCGGGTGTTCCTCAACACTTTCCTGGTCGCATCGGTCGTAACCGCCGTCACCATCCTGATGGCCTTTCCCGTTGCCTGGATGCTGGCGATCATGCCGCCGGCCATGGGATCGATCGTCTTCGGCATCATCGTGCTGTCGATGTGGACCAACCTTCTCACCCGCACCTATGCATGGATGGTGCTGCTGCAGCGTACGGGGGTGATCAACCGGGCACTGATGGGGCTCGGCATCATCCACGAGCCGCTGCCGCTTATCAACAATCTGGCCGGGGTCACCATCGGCATGGTCTACATCATGCTGCCCTTCATGATCCTGCCGCTGGTGGGCACTTTGCGCGCCATCGACCCTATGACGCTGCGCGCCGCCGCCCTTTGCGGCGCAAGCCCGTTCGAGGCCTTCCGCCGCATCCTCTTGCCGCTGTCTCTTCCGGGCGTCGCCGCCGGCGGTCTGATGGTCTTCGTCATGTCGCTCGGCTACTTCGTCACGCCGGCCCTGCTCGGCGGCACATCGAACATGATGCTGGCAGAGATGATCGCCCAGACGGTGCAGTCGCTACTCAACTGGGGGCTCGGCAGTGCGGCCGCCTTCGTCCTGCTTGTCGTCACCATGGCGCTCTACGCGATCCAGCTTCGCCTGGTTGGTGCCAGGCGCGCCGGGGGAGGGATCTGACATGCTGCTCGACTATGAACGGCTCGGATGGCTGCGGGTGGCGCTTGTCGGCTTCACGGCGGCCGTCGCGGCATTCCTGCTGCTGCCGGTGGTCTTCATCGTGCTCCTGTCGTTCGGTTCGTCGCGCTGGCTGGCCTTTCCACCACCCGGCTGGACGCTGAGATGGTATCAGCAATTGCTGGGCGACCCGACCTGGATCGATGCCGCGCTGACCAGTGCCCGAATTGCCGCCATGGCCGCTATGCTGGCCGTCATAATCGGCCTGTTCGCCTCCTTCAGCCTGGTCAGGGGGGAGTTCCGCGGACGCCAGGTC
This sequence comes from Mesorhizobium sp. M7A.F.Ca.CA.001.10.2.1, assembly GCF_003998575.1. Classification (NCBI taxonomy): domain Bacteria; kingdom Pseudomonadati; phylum Pseudomonadota; class Alphaproteobacteria; order Hyphomicrobiales; family Phyllobacteriaceae; genus Mesorhizobium; species Mesorhizobium sp. M7A.F.Ca.CA.001.10.2.1. Next base: position 6,943 of record NZ_RZQY01000160.1, read on the forward strand.
CTGCGCGGATTGCTGTTGACGCCGATGGTGCTGCCGGTCGTCGTTTTCGCCATCGCCATCTATGCTTTCTTCCTGCGCATCGGCCTTGCCGGCACCACGGTCGGCTTCGTCATCGCCCACACCATCCTGGCGCTTCCTTTCGCCATCATCCCGATCACCGCGGCGCTCGAAGGTTTCGATAAATCCATCGAGGATGCAGCCATCGTCTGCGGCGCAAGTCCGTTTCAGGCGCGGCTGAGGATCACCTTGCCGTCGATCAGGATCGGCATCTTCTCGGCGGCGATCTTCTCGTTCCTGGCCTCGTGGGATGAGGTCGTGGTGGCGATCTTCATGGCAAGCCCGACCTTGCAGACCTTGCCGGTTAAGATCTGGGGCAGCCTGCGCGCAGACCTCAGCCCGGTCGTCGCCGCCGCCTCGAGCCTGCTGGTTGGCCTGACGTTTTGCCTGATGATTGTGACCGCACTCCTTCGCAGAAAATTATCCAGATGACCCGGTCCTTCCTGTCCATACGCGCGCTAAGAAAGACGTTCGGCGCCTTCGTCGCCGTCCACGACGTGACCATCGATGTGCCTAAAGGTGAATTCCTGACGTTCCTCGGCCCGTCCGGCTCCGGCAAGTCGACGACGCTCTACGCCATTGCCGGTTTCCAGGATCCGAGCTCAGGCGATGTGCTTTTGGAGGACATGTCGCTGCTTTCGGTGCCGTCGCACAAGCGCAACATCGGCATGGTGTTCCAGCGCTACACGCTGTTTCCGCATCTGAGCGTCGCCGAGAATGTCGCCTTTCCGCTGCGCGTGCGCCGCCGGCACGATGCTGAGATCAAGCGCAAGGTTGCCGACATGCTGGCGCTGGTGCGTCTCGAAAACTTCGCCGACCGCCATCCGGGCGCGCTATCTGGCGGCCAGCAGCAGCGCGTGGCGCTTGCCCGCGCGCTCGCCTACGACCCGCCGATCCTTTTGATGGACGAGCCGCTATCGGCGCTTGACAAAAAGCTGCGCCAGGAAATCCAGGCCGAGATCCGCCGCATCCACCGGGAGACAGGCGTCACCATCCTCTATGTCACGCACGATCAGGAGGAGGCGCTGCACCTATCCGATCGAATCGCGCTGTTCAGGGAAGGCCGCATCGAACAGATCGGCACCGGCGAGGATCTTTACCTCCGGCCGGCGAGCGAATTTGTTGCCGGCTTCATCGGCAACTCGAATTTTCTGCCGGCTGAGCATTTGCAAACCGCGCGTGGCGTATCCACGATCCGCCTGGCCGAGGGCTCAATCGTGACCGGTATCAAAACGACAACGTCCTTCGGCCAGGGTCAGAGGGTCCGGCTGATGGTGCGCCCGGAAGCCTTCCGCCTCGCGCCTGGCCCCACGAGCGCGGCGCTTGCCGTCGAGATCATCGATACGGCGTTCTTCGGCGACCGCCGGCGCGTCGTGGCGCGCACGGCCGCCGGCGAGGAAATCGATGTCAGGCCAACCTCTGACGCCGAGGGAGCAGACAGCCCCGCAACATCAGGCAAGCGCATCTTTTTTGATCCCGGCTCGGCCTTCTTGTTTCCGGCCTGAAGGGCCGGATTGGTCAGGTCAAGTCGACGTCTGTCAAGTTCCGAAGAACCGCTTCTTAAAATCCGTGTCTGAACGCTGCCGATCCGCTCCTGGCTCAATGCCGCAACCGTTCGGGCTGTTGTGGCTCTGCTTTGATCTTGACTAATTAACTGTCTTGCAAACACGGACGTTGCGCTTCCTCGCGCATAGAGTTAATAATCTCCTAATATAAGCGTATTCTAAATCTCGTGCTCGCGAGTTTGGATGACGCAATTGGGGTAGGGAGAACGGGCGCGGCTGCCAAAGCCGTCGCAGCCACAGTTATTGAGCCATCATCCGCCCGCGAACGGTCCGCTTAAGCCGGCTGTTCGTAGCGCGGTGGCTCGTCTGGATGGCTCTGCCAATTGATGCCTGCCCGAATTCGCATGCCGGTCCGCGCTATTCTTCATCTGGTGGCAGCGGAACGTGCCGGACCGTCAATAGAACAGATTTGGGGCGTCTGTTCTTAAACAAAGGGGGGTTGAAAATGGCTACTCAGGTCACCGGTGCCGGCGGCACCACGACGTCGTTCTCGAACACGCCGCAAGCGAAGGACGATCTTCTTGCCTTTTCGGAAGATGCCACTGGCGTCTTGATCCTGAATGTATTGGCGAACGATCTGGGAGGAGCGGCCACACAGCTGTATTCTATCGACAACGCAGACAGTCTTACGACAGCGACGAAGATATACGCACCGACAGATCTACTGGCGCGCGACATCACATACTCAAGTGATAGTGCAGCGCTCGCCGCGCTCCCAGCGACCGCCAATACGAGCTTTCTAGGCGCTCGCATCTGGATAAGCGCCGATGGTACGATCCACTACAACAAGGCAGATATCGACGCCCAGGTGCAGGCACTTGGGCAGGGGCAGATTCTCACCGACAGAGTGACCTACGCCATTCAACTCGGCAATGGCACGCTAAGCTGGGCCACGGCTACCATTCAGTTCACCGGCATCAACGACGCCGCGGTGATTACTGTCAATGGTGCCGAAGACACCTCGGTGACGGAAAAAAGCGGTGTCGCCAACGGCACGCCAGGCGACGCGACGGCCTCCGGCGACCTCGATGCGACCGATGTCGACAGCTCGGCGCTGTTTACCGTGCAGTCCGGCGTGGCCAAGACCTATGGCACCTTCTCGATCGATGCCAACGGCACCTGGAGCTATACGCTCGACGACAACAACGCGGTCGTCCAGGCGCTCAACAGCACCGGGGCGAACACAACGCTGCATGAACTGGTGACGGTTACGACCGCCGACGGCACCCAGAAGGTGATCGACATCACCATTCATGGCGCCAATGATGCCGCGGTGATCACTGTCAATGGTGCCGAAGACACCTCGGTGACGGAAAGGAGCGGTGTCGCCAACGGCACGCCAGGCGATGCCACGGCTGCGGGCGATCTCAATGCGACCGATGTCGATAACGCGGCTACCTTTAACGTGCAGTTCGCCGTCGCCAAGACTTATGGCACCTTCTCGATCGATGCCAACGGCACCTGGAGCTATACGCTCGACGACAACAACGCGGCCGTTCAGGCGCTCAACAGCACTGGGGCGAACACCACGCTGCATGAACTGGTGACGGTCACGACCGCCGACGGCACGACCAAGGACATCGTCATCTCGATCAACGGCGCCAACGACGCGGCGGTGATCACCGGCGATG
>NZ_RZQY01000161.1:0-10190 GCF_003998575.1 Mesorhizobium sp. M7A.F.Ca.CA.001.10.2.1
GCCGCAAGCCGATCGTGCTGGCCTGGCTGGCGATCGTGTTTCCCTGCCTGCTGCTCAATTATGCCGGGCAGGGTGCCTTCGTGCTGGCCAAGAATGGCGTCGTCGGCCATCCGTTCTTCGAGATGAACGAAGGCTGGACGCTGATCCCGATGGTCGTGCTGGCGACCGCCGCCACGGTCATCGCCAGCCAGGCGGTGATATCAGGCGCGTTCTCGCTGACCAGGCAGGCGGTGCAGCTCAACATGCTGCCGCGGCTCGAAATCCTGCACACGTCGGAGAAACAGTCCGGCCAGATCTACATGCCGCGCGTCAATCTTCTGCTGGCGCTGGTGGTGATGATGCTGGTGGTCGGCTTCGGCGAGTCCAGCAGGCTGGCGTCGGCCTACGGTATTTCGGTGACCGGCAACATGCTGGTGACGACGGTGCTGCTCTATGTCGTCATGACGCGCATCTGGAAATGGCGGCTGTGGGTGGCAATCTCGCTTACGGCGCTGTTCGGCTTCATCGATGTCGGCTTCTTTGCCTCCAACATCGTCAAGGTGTTCGAGGGCGGCTGGGCCTCGCTGGCCGTGGCCTTCACCGTCGTGCTGGCCATGTGGACCTGGGTGCGCGGCAGCCGCTATCTGTTCGACAAGACCCGCCGCAACGAGATCCCGCTCGATTTCCTTGCCGGCAATTTGTTGAAGAAGAAGCCGCAGCTGGTCTCCGGCACCGCCGTCTTCCTCACCAGCGATCCGCTAAGCGCGCCAACCGCGCTGATGCACAGCCTGAAGCACTACAAGGTGCTGCATGAGCAGAACGTCATCCTTTCGGTGGTGACCGCGCCGCAGCCGGTGGTGCCCGACAGCGACCGGGTCAAGATGGAGACGGTCAACGAGCTGTTCATGCGGGTGACGCTGACCTTCGGCTACATGGAGCAGCCCAACATCCCGCGCGCACTGGCGATCTGCCGCAAGCAGGGCTGGAAGTTCGACATCATGACGACCTCGTTCTTCCTGTCGCGGCGTTCGCTCAAGGCCTCGCCCAATTCCGGCATGCCGGTGTGGCAGGACCGGCTGTTCATCGGCCTGGCCCGCACTGCGGCCGACGCGACGGAGTACTTTCAGATCCCGACCGGGCGCGTGGTGGAGATCGGCACGCAGGTGGCGATCTAGGGGCATGCCGGATCGGCGAATGGACTGTGCCTCACGGCACAGTCCATGTCACTCCGCTTCAACCGGCCAGGGCGACCTTGTTCGCCTCGAGGAATTGCTTCAACGTCTTTGGCGTCCTGCCCGAAAGCGACTCGATTGCGTCGGTCACCATGGCGATACGGCCGGCGCGCGTGTTGGCGTCGAAGGACACGATGACCTCAGCGAAATCCTCGGGAACGCCTGATGCCTTCACGCCTTCGGTCAAGGCTTCATCCGAAACCTGGACGACATCGAGCGGCTTGCCGGTGACCTCGCTTACCAGGGCGGCAATCTCAGCCGTGGTGTAGGCCTGCGGGCCGGTCAAGGTGTAGGTCTTGCTTTCGTTCGAAACGGCAGCGAGACCGGCGGCGATCGCTGCTGCCATGTCGTCGCGCGCACCAGGCGCAACGCGGCCCTCGCCGGCGGACGTGTACCATTTTCCCGAAGCGATCGCGTGCGGCAGGGCCATGAACAGGTTCTCCTGGTACCAGCCGTTGCGGAAGATCGTGTAGGGGATGCCGCTCGCTTTGATCGCCTGCTCGGTGCCGTAGTGATCATTGGCAAACAGCACCGGCGAAACCGGTTCCGGGTTGGGCATCGAGGTGTAGAGAAGGTGGGAAACACCGGCCTTTTTAGCGGCGGCAACCGCGTTCTGGTGCTGCCTCAGGCGCTTGCCGTGTAGCAGGTCGATCTCGCCGGTCGAGATGATCAGCACCCTGTCGGCGCCCTTGAAAGCAGCCTCCAACGATAGTGTGTCGTCGAAGTCAGCCGCCCTTGTGATGACGCCTCGCGCCGCCAACTCGGCAAGGTTTTCCGGATTGCGGGTGGTGGCGATGATCCGGCCCGCGGGGACCTTGAACGTGTCCAGCAGGTGGTTGATGACGCTGCGGCCGAGCTGGCCGGAAGCGCCGGTGACGAGAAGGGTTTGGGTCATGGAAGATCCTGACATTGCGCCGCTAAGGCGGTTCGAGGGGCAGTCTCAAAAAGAGACCAGCACTAAAATAGGAATTGACCCAGAGCCGTAAAGAAGGCAGTTTTTCGGGAGGTAGGCACGCGCAGGGAACCAGCGGTGGACAGCAAGATCGTCAATCTGAGATCGAAGTTGGAGGTCTACAAGGCGGTCTCCGGCGGCGGCAACTTCGCCAATTGTCCGGTCCGCGAGGTCATCCAGGGCGTGAGCGGCAAATGGAGCTCGCTGCTGATGATGGCTTTGGCCGAGCAGCCCTATCGCTTCGGCGAGTTGCGGCGGCTGGTGCCGGACATTTCACAGCGCATGCTGACGCAGACGCTCTACGATTTGCAGCGCGACGGCTATGTGCATCGCGAGGTGTTCCCGACCAAGCCGCCGAGCGTCGAGTACAGCCTGACCGATCTCGGGCATTCGATGTTCGGCGCCTTGCATCAGCTGATCCTGTGGGCCGAGCTCAATCATGATGCGGTGCGCGGCGCACGCGCCGATTTTGACGCCGCCCAAGGCTGACCAGCGGCGCAAAGCCGTTGGTGACGGCTTGATTTCGTCCCGCCGCTGAAGGATTGTCCCGGCCAATCCGGCTTTGGGGGCACTGGCATTTCCTATGATATCGCAATTGCAGGCGCCGGGCCGGCGGGACTGGCCGTGGCGCTCTATCTCAGGCGTGCCGGGCATCGGGTCACCGTGTTCGAGCGCTTCGATGAGCCGAAGCCGGTCGGCTCCGGGCTGATTCTTCAGCCGACAGGGCTGACGGTACTGGCCGGTCTTGGCCTGCTCGACGACATACTGGCGCTGGGCAGCCGCATAGACCGCCTGCATGGCGCCGATGCTTCCACTGGCCGCACGGTGCTCGATGTCCGCTACGATGCGCAACGCGGTGGCCGCTTCGGGCTGGCGGTGCACCGGGCGGCTTTGTTCGGTGTGCTTTTCCGCGCCGCGCAGAGCGAGGCGATCGCCATCGAGACCGGCGTCGAGATCGAGGCCCTGGAGACCGGCGAACGGGCGACGCTGATCTGTGGCAACGGGCGGAGGGCAGGGCCATTCGATCTGGTCGTCGACGCCAGCGGTTCGCGCTCGAAACTGCGCCGCGAAAGCGCTCCAGGCGAGCCGCGGCCACTCACCTATGGTGCGTTCTGGGCCTCGCTCGGCTGGCGTGGCGATGGTTTCGACGAGCACGCGCTGCTGCAACGCTACGACAAAGCGAGCGTGATGATCGGCGTGCTGCCGATCGGCCGACCGGAGCCGGGCGCTGAAAAGATGGCGGCCTTCTTCTGGAGCCTGAAGCCGTCGGATGCCGATGAGGTGCGCGTTCGCGGCCTGAACGCCTGGAAGGAAAGGGTGGTCCGGCTGTGGCCGCAGAGCGAGGCGTTCACCAGCCAGATCGACAGTTTCGACCAGCTCTCGCTGGCCCGCTACGGCCACCACACGATGAAGCTTCCGGCCGGTAGGCGATTGGCCGTCATCGGCGATGCGGCGCATTCCACCAGTCCGCAACTCGGGCAAGGGGCGAACATGGCGCTGCTCGATGCCGCGGCGCTCAGCAATGCGCTGGCGCGGGCGTCAAACGTCGAGGCAGCGCTGGAGGCCTATGCGAGGGCGCGGCGCTGGCATGTCCGCGTCTTCCAGGCGCTGTCGCTGGCATTCACGCCGTTCTACCAGTCGGATTCGGTGGCGCTGCCCTTCCTCCGCGACAGGCTGGTGGCGACGGTGGCAAAAATCCCGCCGGCGCCGCAATTCCTCGCCTCGATGGTGGCGGGAACCGTGATCGATCCGTTCAGGCGGATTGGACTTGAGGAAACGCGGTGGGATTTCGGACAAAATCCGGATCATGATACGACCGCATCCTAGAGTTTTTCGCATCAGACCGATCCGCATGAACGCTGTCATGTCCATAGTCCGAAAATCGCTAGGCCTGATGCAGGTCGTTGCATCTGTCCTGGCCACGTCGGTCGTGGCGCCGCCCTTGCCGACGGCGCAAGCTCAGACGCCGGGCCAAGCCGGTCAGCAGACTCCAGCAGGCAGTGAAGAGGCGCTGAAAGTTCGGATCGATGCGGCCTACAAGCTGATGATGGAGGTCGGGCGCTTCGACGATGGTTATGCGCAGTTGCGGGCAGCGCTGCTCGATGCGGCCAGGAGCGACCTCTACGAGTTCACCGTGGAGAGCTACTCGAACGCCGGCGCGACGTTCCTCAACAACCAGATCCTCGACAACGCCGAGGAGATTTTCGCCGAAGGCCTGAAAACCAGGGCGATGCAGCAGGATGTCGCGAAGCGTGCCGATTTCTATCTCAATTACGCAATGCTGAAACAGGCCGAGAAAGACTATCAGGGCTTCGTTTCCATGTGCGCTACGGCAACCAATCTCTACGCCCACTACCAAGGCACGGAATCCCTGGAACTCATGTATGCCAACGATGTGCTGGCGACAGGGATCGCTGCATTCGGTCAAATCGCTGCGGCGATCAACGTTGACCAGCGCAATCTGGAGATTGCGGAGCGGGTGCTTGGCCAGGACGATCGCTTCACCTGGAAGCTGCAGAACAATCTGGCCGACATGCTGCGTCAGATCGGGGCACCGACACGCGCCTTACAGTACGACCTGAATGTGCTCGAGAAACGTATCGGCTACTACGGGCCAAATCACTTCAACGTTCTGGTTAGCGCCAACAACACGGCTCAGGACTATCTCGACCTCGCCAAGTACGACGAGGCCTTGCGCTATTTCCAGCAGGACCGGGATATCGCTGTCCTCCTCAAGCAGGAAGGCAATCTGATTGAGCAGGCCGATGCCTGGCTGCTTTACACCAGGGCTCTTTCCGGTGCACAGCCGCTCGACGCGCCGACGCTCGCACGCTTGCTGCCGCTGACCAACGACGCGAGTTATCCCGAGATATTGGCAATCAAGATCGCCAACCTGCTCGCCGCGCATTTCGCCGCGATGGGCGATACCGAAAACAGCATGAACCAACTCGATCGGGCCTATAGCATCGCCGGATCGACATACGGCTCGGTGCACCCGCTGACCTTTGCCGCGCGGCAGGCCATGGCCAACCTCAAGGCGAAGTCGAATCCCGAGGCTGCAGCCACCGATTTTGCGGCTCTCAACGATGACATGTTGCGTTGGAATTGGTTCCAGGTGAGCACGGCCGCCAACCCGGTCGTCGCTGAAGCCAGCCGCGCCTTGGCCGATGACATGCTCTACGACTATGCGCGGCTGGCAAAAAACAACGCATCGGCAGTGCCGGCATTCGCTGAAGCGGTGCGTCGCTGGCCGACACTCGAAAACGACAAACGGGATCAGTTGCGCAGACTGTCGCGTTTGATCGATCCGAACGATATGGAGACACGGCATTTGATCCAGGCCGGGATACGGCTGTCCCTGGCCTACCAGGAGGCTGCTTCCAGTGGCGACAGTGCCGACGATCCAGGTGCGGTACAGCCCGACCAGGCTCAGGCGGCGTACGAAAAGGCGATCACGAGAGTTACGACGAAGTACAGATTCGACCAAAGCGTGGTGGACAAGCCACTGCCATCCGCAAACACGCTGCTGCAGCCCAACGAGGCGCTGATCGATTATTTCATCACTCGCAAGTGGCGGGCGGACCGCGAGAGCGCCGATCCGCTGGAAGACGAACGGCTCTACGCGATCGTCACGCGCAAGGACCAGCAGCCGTCGCTCTATGACCTCGGCGATCCGCGCCGGCTCATCCCAGCCGCCCGGGAAACCCGCATGGCAAACCTCAGGTCGACCCGCTCCGCGCAGGAGCGTGGCGCTGTGACCCTGGTCGATCTGAACGCGACATTCACAGGGCTTTACGCCGGTCTGATCGCACCTCTGGAGCCGTCGCTTGGCGGCGCCGACACGCTTTTCGTGGTGCCGGACGGCAAGCTGTTTTCGGTGCCATTCCCCTTGCTGCAGGACAGCAAGGGCGCGTCGCTCGATGATCGCTTCCTGGTGCGCATGCTGACCCGGCCGGAATCGCTGTTGAACGCAGGCATCGATCAGAGTTTTCCCAAGTCCGGCAAGGCCTTGCTGGCCGGCGGCCTGGATTACGCACGGGGTGCGGAGAAGGGTGCCGAGCCGCTACCGGGTACCCGCAAGGAGGTCGACGCGATCGCCTCGATCCTGCGCGGCGATCATTATTCGGTCGAGACCCTTACCGGAACGGCTGCCGGCGAACGGGCGCTGCGCAAGGACATCGAGCAGGCCACGGTCGCGCATCTGGCCACACATGGTGCCTACCGCGACGAGAAAGAGGGCGGCGTCGGTGCCGTGAATGCGCTGTGGCAGAGTGAGGTCGTGCTGTCCCGGTCGGGAAACCGGCAATCGATGAAGCGCGATGATGATGACGGCCGGCTCTATGGCATGGAGCTGATGATGTGGGATTTGTCGAACCTCGACCTGCTTGTGCTCTCCGCCTGCGAGACGGCCCGTGGCCAGGAGACATTCGTCGGCGGTTTGCGCGGCCTGCCGACGGCAATCAACATTGCCGGTGCGAAGCGCTCGTTGCTAACCCTTTGGCCTGTGGACGATGCGGGAACCGCTGCCTTCATGGTGAGCTTCTACGGCCATCTCGCCGCCGGGCGGACTTATCCGGAAGCGCTGCGCCAGGCCCGTCGCGATGCCCGCGACGGCGAGATATCAGGCGCGCAGGACCCTCGGGTATGGGCCGCCTTCGTCATGTTCGAAAACTGACGGCCGCGAGCCAACGCTTGCCCGCGATCGATCCGTTCAAGCGGATCGGGCTGACCGAAGCGCGGTGGCCGGGTCGTTTTGCCGGATGAGGCCTGAAAGGTGCGATCCCTTCGCTTGCAGAAAAGCATGCAGGCGCTGCGGATAGTCCGGCGCCACGGCTTGCCTGATCGACGGGCGCTCACTCAACGCTTTGCGCCAGGCTCGGACGAGCGGTTTGCCGTCCAGAATGCCGAAATCACCGATGCGGTCGAAGACATCGAGGTAGCGGAAGACCGGACCGTAAACGGCGTCGACCAGCGAAAAGTGCCTGCTGGCGAACCAGGGTCCGCCGGGCTCGTCCGCCAGCTCGGCTTCGAGGCGATCGAACATGGCGGACAGCGCGCTGGATTCGGCCAGGAAGCCAGCTTCGGTCGAGGCTGAATAGAACCGGCCGATGGCGTTGAGGGTTGCCGAACCGAACTCGATCCAGGCGCGATGACGGGCGCGGGCATAGGGGTCGGCAGGGTGGAGGGGATTGGCTTGCGTCTCTTCAAGGAATTCGAGGATGACGGCCGATTCGAAGATCACCGTTTCCTCGCCATTTCGCTGTACGCGCAGCAGCGGCACCTTGCCGAGCGGCGAGATCGCTTTGAACCAATCCGGTTTGTTGGCCAGGTCGATATCGATGCGCTCGAACGGCACGCCCTTTTCGGCCAGCGAAATCGCGGCGCGCTGCACATAGGGGCAGAGGTGATGGCTGACGAGGATGAGCTTGTGTGCCATGAGGTTTCCAAGGTTAATGCATTTGCATCTATATAGATGCACATGCATCGATCGTCAAGCTTGATGCAGATGCATCTACTGCCTATGCTTGGCCATGACCGAGAAAGCCACGCCTTCGCCAGAAGCCATCAAGGCCTGGGCTCGCCTGATGCGCGTTTCGCGCCAACTGATGGAAAGCGCTGAAGAAGCGTTGAAGGCCGCCGGCCTGCCGCCGCTTGCCTGGTACGACGTGCTGCATGAGCTCGCTGAGGCGAGCGAGGGCGGGCTGCGGCCGTTCCAGCTCATCGAGCGCACTCTGTTCGCGCAATACAACATTTCGCGGCTGCTGGCCCGGCTCGAGGCCGATGGGCTCGTCGAGAAACTGACGGTGGCCGATGATGGTCGTGGCCAGACCATCCGCATCACCGCCAAGGGCCGCGAGACACGCCGCCAGATGTGGGCTGTCTACGGACGGTCGATCACCGAACTGGTTGGCGCCAAACTGTCGGCGGATGAATTGACCAGGGTCTCCGCACTGCTTGGACGATTGCGCCATCCGCCAGCCTCCGATTAGCGAGGCTTGTCGCGCGGCAACGCATCACTTGCAGATATTTTGCGCCCGCCCTCTTGCGCGCGGCCTCGGATTGCGCAATATGCCGAACCGTAACGTACGGTACGGCATACCGGAATGACCGGTGGCCCGACCTTTCGAGAGAAGAGCGTGTTGCACAGCGTGCCCGACATCGACACCAGCGAAGCGCTGACAGAACGGCAGAAGGCCGTGCTCGACGCGGCGTTGCGGCTGCTGGTCGAGGAGGGCGATCATCTGACCATGACCGCCGTGGCGCGCCGCGCCAGCTGCTCCAAGGAAACGCTCTACAAATGGTTCGGCGACCGTGACGGGCTGCTGACGGCGACGGTGCAGTGGCAGGCCTCGAAAGTGCGGGTGGCGCCGGTTGACGGCAAGGGGCTCGATCTTGCCTCCCTGACCGCAAGTCTCGAACGCTTCGCCTCGGACTGGCTCAAGGTGATCTCCAGTGACACCTCGATCGCGCTCAACCGGGTGGCGGTCAGCCATGCCGGTTCGGGCAAGGACAATCTCGGCGCCGTGGTGCTTGAGAACGGCCGCTTCGCATTGGCCAAACGGTTGAAGCCGGTGCTTGAGGCCGGCCGACGGACCGGACTTTTGGATTTCGCGGATGCCGAGACGGCGTTCCGCACCTTTTTCGGGCTGGTCGCCCGCGACGTGCAGATCCGTCTGCTGCTTGGCGACCGGCTGAAATTGACTGAGGCGGCGATCGGCGGCGATGCCGCGCGCGCGACGCAGCAGTTTCTCGCTCTTTTCGGAGCAAAAACCGGGCCGCAGGGCCTCTGATTCATAAAACGGGAAGGAAGACAAAATGCGCGTCTATTACGATCGTGATGCCGATCTCAATCTGATCAAGGGCAAGAAGGTCGCCATCATCGGCTACGGCAGCCAGGGCAGGGCGCATGCGCTCAACCTCAAGGATTCCGGCGCCAAGGAAATCGCCATCGGTCTCAAGGCCGGCTCGGCGACCGCCAAGAAGGTCGAGGCCGATGGGCTCAAGGTGATGAGCGTGGCGGACGCCGCCAAATGGGCCGACCTGATGATGATGGCAACGCCGGACGAACTGCAGGCCGACATCTACAAAAACGAGATCGCGCCGAACATCCGCGACGGTGCGGCGATCGCCTTCGCGCACGGCCTCAACGTGCATTTCGGCCTGATCGAACCGAAGTCGACTGTCGACGTCGTCATGATCGCGCCGAAGGGTCCCGGCCACACGGTGCGCGGCGAATACCAGAAGGGCGGCGGCGTGCCGTGCCTGGTCGCCGTCAACCAGGATGCCTCGGGCAATGCGCTCGACCTGGCGCTGTCCTACGCCTGCGGCGTCGGCGGCGGCCGCTCGGGCATCATCGAGACCAATTTCCGCGAGGAATGCGAGACCGATCTGTTCGGCGAGCAGGTCGTGCTGTGCGGCGGTCTGGTCGAACTGATCCGGGCCGGTTTCGAGACGCTGGTGGAAGCCGGCTACGCGCCTGAGATGGCCTATTTCGAGTGCCTGCACGAGGTCAAGCTGATCGTCGACCTGATCTATGAAGGCGGCATCGCCAACATGAACTACTCGATCTCGAACACCGCCGAATGGGGCGAATATGTCTCGGGTCCGCGCATCATCACCGCCGAGACCAAGGCCGAGATGAAGCGCGTGCTGAAGGACATCCAGACGGGAAAATTCACCTCGGAATGGATGCAGGAATACCGCGCCGGCATGTCCCGCTTCAAGGGCATCCGCCGCAACAATGACAGCCACCAGATCGAGGAAGTCGGCGCCAAGCTGCGCGCGATGATGCCCTGGATTTCCAAGAACAAGCTGGTCGACAAGGCCAAGAACTGAGCGAAATCCACAAGCGCTCGAAAACAGCGGCTTCCATGAACAAAAACGGCGCCAAGTGGCGCCGTTCAGACTGCTGACAAACCCCTGGCATTTGCTGGGGGTTTTTGATTCACTGGGTCATGTTGAAGCGACCCGCCCCTGAACAGACCGCGCTCGAGATGGTGACGCTGGATCAGTTGGTTCCTGCCGAT